>NZ_AJIN01000024.1:0-21180 GCF_000257925.1 Prevotella sp. oral taxon 306 str. F0472 | reverse complement strand
TGGGTAGTGATGGATTCGAACCACCGAAGCTAGAAGCAGCAGATTTACAGTCTGCCCCATTTGGCCACTCTGGAAACTACCCTTATTCAAATGTTCTCTCCCTTCAAGAAGAGCCTCTTGTCGGATTCGAACCAACGACCCCGAGATTACAAATCACGTGCTCTGGCCAACTGAGCTAAAGAGGCATACTTTGCAGCCAAAGGCTACCTGTAGTAAAACGGCTGCAAAGGTAATGATTTATTTTCAATCTCCAAAATATTTAAGAGATTTTTTCAACGTTTTCTTTGCTTTTCCTTAAACTTGGTAAGCTGAACCTTCATTGCATCAACACACTCATCAACTCCTTCTTCAAAAGTATCGAATGTTTTTTCTACAAAAAGCGTTGTACCTGGCACAACAACTGATACACTTGTAGTCTTATTTAATGCAGTAGCAGGTTTTTCCACCTTTAATTGCACCTCAACTTTCTGAATGTCTTCGTAAGACTTTTCTAATTTCTCAATCTTTTTAGCAATAAAACTCTGCAACTTTTCGGTAGTGTCAAAGTGAATTGACTGAATTTTAATTTCCATAGGTACCTCCATTTTTAAAAGGTTACGCCCTTGGGTGGGCATTTTTATAGACTTTTTTCAATTGCTCGAAGGTCGTATGCGTGTAAATCTCTGTCGTAGACAGACTCTCATGACCAAGCAATTTCTTAACACTTTCAAGCCCTGCTTCATGATTAAGCATTGCAGTAGCAAATGTATGCCGAAGCACGTGTGGAGAACGTTTCTTCAGTGTCGAAACCTTCGAGAGGTTTGTTTTCACTATTTGTCTCACTTGTGCATCAGTCACCCTCTCTCCTTTCTCTGTTCGAAAAAAAGCCTCAGACTCGCATTTCATTTCAGCATTACGTCTATGCTGGTAACTAATAAGCGCTTCTGACAATTCGTCACCAAAGGGTATTATGCGCTGTTTATCTCTCTTTCCTGTGACCTTTATTTCACAATTAATATAGTCAACATCTTTATCATTGAGACCAATCAATTCAGAAATACGAATCCCTGTTTCATAGAATGTTACAATAATTGTACGAGCAAGCACATCTTTATAACAATCCGTCCACATATTTTCATCAAGAAGTCGATCCATTTCAGCCTCTTTCAGAAATTGTGGAAGAGGTCTCTTCCTTTTTGGTCCTTGAATCCCGTGAACAGGATCCTTCTCAACAAGATTACGTCGGAGTGCGTATCTATAAAAAGATCTTAGTGCACTGAGTCTTCTATTTACGGAAGAGGCTACATTACCTCTATCCATCATTGCCTCCATCCAACGCCTGACTATATCAGAATCAATAGTCTCCCAAGAGAGCTGTAAATCAAGTTCTTGAAAAAATCGTTCAAACTCTTTTAAGTCATCACGATAATGCTTTACCGTTGCTGGAGAATAATTTCTCTCTAACTTCAAGTAATCCAAGAACAAGTCTACCATTAGCACAATGTCATATCATTTACTGGCAACGAATTTACGGAATTAATTCTAAACTACCAAATTCCTTAAGAAGATTTTACTCTTCTGCGTCGCGAAGCTGCTGTACGTAAACGGCATGCTCCATCTTCAAGCGCTTCTTTACAGAAGGTTTGTCAAACTGCTGACGAGCGCGAAGCTCCTTTACAACACCTGTTTTCTCAAACTTTCTTTTGAACTTCTTAAGAGCGCGCTCAATGTTCTCGCCATCCTTTACTGGTACAATAATCATGCTTTTTTGTTTTAATTAAATTAATTGTTATACATAATACAAAAGGGTAATGACACCACTTCTGCGGCTGCAAAGTTACACTTTATTATCTTAACTTCCAAACATTTGTAGACTTTCTTGGCATATTTATCATTGATTATATCCATCACAATATCTCATTCATCATTCATTTTAAGTTGTATGAAAGCAAATTAGCGAACTACCTAAACGACTCCTTCAAGACATTAAGAACGCCTTTCTGTATATATGAGAAGCGTCTTTTATAATGGATATAAGGCTCTCTTCATATATAGTTCAGTATCTCTTAGATTGGAAGAGTTGCTTTTTCTAACCATTCTTGCTCTCTTCTATTCAGATAAGGAGAAAGACTCTCATAGACACGACGATGATAGTTGTTCAGCCACTCACGTTCCTCAACACTCAACATCTCAAGTACTATCGGGGTTGTATCAATCGGTGCAAGTGTAAGTGTCTCAAACTTGAGGAACTCACCAAAGGCGGTTGTCTCTGCAGGAACAATGAGTAAGGTATTCTCTATGCGCACACCGAATTTCCCTTCAAGATAGAGTCCTGGTTCGTTGGTTACCGTCATGCCAGCTTGCATAGGTGCTGGTCGCCACTCCATACGAATTTGATGAGGACCTTCATGTACATTGAGGTAACTCCCTACCCCATGTCCTGTACCATGCAGATAATTATAACCTTCGCGCCACATCGGTGCACGAGCTATCGCATCCAACTGTGATCCACAGGCTCCTGCAGGGAAATGAAGCCTATCAAGTTGGATATGTCCTTTCAAAACTAAGGTATAGACTCGTCGTTGTTCCTCCGTTAGTTCGCCCAAGGCAATGGTTCTCGTTATGTCTGTCGTACCATCTAAATATTGTGCACCACTATCAATGAGTACCAATCCATGTGGCTTTACTGGGATATCCGTCTCTGGTGTTGCCTCATAATGTACGATTGCTCCATGTTCTTCATACCCGACAATCGTGTCGAAGGAGATACCCTGAAACATAGGTTGCTCTGCACGTAGACCCGTCAAACGCTCGTCAAGCGATATCTCTGTCTCTCCGCCTTTCTCAACAGCAGCCTTAATCCATGCTAAGAACTTAACCATTGCGACTCCATCACGCAACATAGCCGCACGGAAGCAGTCCTGTTCAACCTTGTTCTTTATGGCTTTCATCATCGGGATTGGAGACGTTCCTACATGTAACTTTTCACTCTCCACCGCAGTAGATAAGTTGTAGTTAGTAGAACTAACGTCTATCAAAAGCGCTTTCCCAACATATCTCTTCAAGCCCTCCACGACCGCATCATACACCTCTACATCTACATGCTCTGTAGAAAGATAGGCCTGCACTTCTTCTGATAATTTATCCTTATATATGTATAAGGTAACTTTATCAGGAGCTATTAATAGATAAGAGACAAAGACCGGATTACAATGAACATCGTTTCCACGCAAATTCAGCACCCAAGCAATCTCGTCTAAAGCCGTAACTAACAGTCCGTCCGCACCTTGTTTAACTAAACACTCACGTATTCGAGACAGTTTACTTTCTGTCGTCTCACCAGCATACTTCAATGGATGAAGACAGATCTTATTATTAGGAATGACAGGTCGGTCAAGCCATAGCACATCCATTGGATCATCAACACAACGCACCTGCATGTTCCCTTTTGTCGCCAAACTCTCTTTCAAATCAGCAACACTAACAAAAGTATTGACACTTCCGTCCACTCCAACAATAGGACTATCGTATTCTGCCAGCTCACTTGCTAACCACTCGCTAATAGAAGGAGTACCTTCTACACGTTCTTTCATCAATAGAAACTCACTCCCCGCAAGTTCCTTTGCAGCTGCAATAAAGTAACGAGAATCCGTCCATAAGGCGGCGTGATGCAACGTTACTACGGCAGTACCAGCCGAGCCAGTGAAACCAGATATCCATTCACGAGTCTTCCAGTGGTCGGCAACATATTCACTATTATGGGGGTCACTACTTGGGAAAATAAAAGCAGTAAGCGCATTCTCCTTCATCCATCTGCGAAGAGCAACAAGGCGTTCATTGATTGTTTGCATAATATTTATAGGGTTAGAGGTTGAAAACAATGCGAAGAAAAGAAAAACTCTCCGAATCTGTCCGCTAAGTTAATAAAAAAAATCCGAATATCCAAATCAAGAAGAACAAGAAATATCTATAAATGCAAAACCGACTTTACAAAGGTCCGCCCTTTTATAAATAATAACACAAATAATTCATTCTTTTTCTTCTCACATACTCTTTTTTTATTAACTTTGCGGTATCGAACAAAAGGGAAAATATACTTTTAAAATAAAATATTTATTATGAATTACTTAACAAACGAGAAACTTGTTATCGTCGGTGCAGGCGGTATGATTGGTTCAAACATGGTTCAGACCGCTCTTACACTCGGTCTTACTCCTAACATCTGTCTATATGATATCTATGAGCCAGGCGTTCATGGTGTATTCGACGAGATGGAGCAGTGCGCTTTCCCAGGTGCTAACCTTTCTTACACCGTTGACCCTGCAGAGGCTTTCACTGGTGCTAAGTACATCATCTCTTCTGGTGGTGCTCCTCGTAAGGAGGGTATGACTCGTGAGGACTTGTTGAAGGGTAACTGCAAGATTGCAGCTGATTTCGGTGAGAACATCAAGAAGTATTGCCCAGATGTAAAGCACGTTGTTGTTATCTTCAACCCAGCTGACGTTACAGCATTGACAGCTCTTATCCACTCTGGTTTGAAGCCAAATCAGTTGACATCACTCGCTGCTCTCGACTCAACTCGTCTACAGCAGGCTTTGGCTCATGAGTTCGGTGTACAGCAGGATAAGGTTACTGGTGCACACACCTACGGTGGTCACGGTGAGCAGATGGCTGTATTTGCTTCTCAGGTTAAGGTTGATGGCAAGCCATTGTCAGAGATGGGTCTCTCAGCTGAGCGTTGGGAAGAGATTAAGCATCACACAGTACAGGGTGGTTCAAACATTATCAAGCTTCGTGGCCGTAGCTCATTCCAGAGCCCAGCTTACAACGCTGTTAAGATGATTGAGGCTGCTATGGGTGGTGAGAAGTTCACCTTGCCTGCAGGTTGCTACGTTAACGACGAGAAGCTCGGCTTCAAGAACGTTATGATGGCTATGCCTACAACTATCGACGCTACTGGTGTTCACTACACAGAGCCAACAGGTACTCCAGAGGAGATGGCTTCTCTCCAGGCTTCTTACGAGCACCTCTGCAAGATGCGTGAGGAAATCATCAGCCTCGACATCGTACCAGCTGTTGCTGAATGGAAGAACGACAATGCGAATTTGTAAGTTAGTTGACGAGTTAACAAGATGACAAGTTGACAAGTTATCTGATTACAAAGCAAAATAAAAAGGCAATCAACTTTTCGTTGGTTGCCTTTTTTATTGTACAAAGCTAACTTAGTTGACGAATTAACAAGTTATCTATGTTTACAAAGCAAAATAAAAAGAGGATGTATCAATTTTGACATACCCTCTTTTCTATTGTACAAAGCTAAATTACTTCTCAAAGCTATGGAAGAAACAAGGGTTACCCTTTACCTGAAGGATAGGACCTGCAACTTCTTTCGTATCTGGATTGTAAGTGTAGAAGCCTGTAGCCTTCTTATTAGCACTACCGAAGACTATCAAATTCTTATGCTTAGCAACTGCAATACATTGAGGATTAGAAATCTCCATTCCGTTGATAAGCGTCATCGTCTTTTGCTTCAAATCAACAACGATTGGAACAGATGTAAAGCTGAGGTATGGATTTGTCAGACCATCAGGAGCAAGTGCGAATGAGTTTCCATAAATATATAGTAAACCCTTACCCGCATAACACATAGCTACGATATAGTCTATATGCTTGGTTGAAAGACCTGCAACCTCTGTCTTATCAAGACGAATCAGGAAGTCTGGGTCAATCTCTGTAGAACCATTCTTTATACGAGCGATACCACCATTCAGTCCAGGAACAAAACCGAATGAACCAACACAGTTAAAGTAAATATCCTTATTCTCATCCATAAAGATTGAACCAGCATCAATAGGACGAGTAGCAAAACACATTCCCAAAGACTCATTAACAATGTGTTTCTCTACTTTGTCTGTCTTCACATCAATCATAGCAAACTCTATGTTATTACGTGTTGGCATATACTGAGCATTCATTTGGTTCAGTCCAACAAAGAGTTTACCATCACGAATAATCATTGCAGCAGGTGCAACCCTCGTATCTGACTGTTTCAGATTATTAAGGTCAATATCAGCAATCTTTGTCATAGTTGTTGGGTTGAATACCATCACAACACCAATACCTTGTAAACTGACGTATGCTTTCTCACTACTTGCTTCTACGATGTTACATGCTGCAGCACCAGCAGGAATAGACAAGGCGCCTTCTTTCTTCCATGTACCATCGTTCATAATTCTATAGCGGTTTATCTCTGCCTTCGTATTACCCATATAATCAGGGAAAGTGTAGACATTGCCTGTCTCTGTTACAATTGGCGTAGAACCAAAGCCGCAAGGAATACTGTTGCTATTATCATAAGTACCAGGCAACAGACTTGGTAATGCTTGTAAATATACATTACCACTATTACCCTCTGGATTGGTAATTCCCGTTGCGAAGACAACTCCATGGAAGTCCTTATTACCCGAATTTGGTTTAGGACCCGGTGTTGGGTCGTCACCATTGTTTCCACAAGCGGTAAACATAGCCATCACAACAATGGCTGAAAGAATTGATTTTAGCTTTTTCATTTTTCTCTTTATTTAATATTAATATTATCTCTATAGACACACAATATGCCCTTTCTTTATGAATCATACTTTATTCTTTCATATTGCAAAATAAAGTCTTATTGCCTCTTACTTCAGAAGATATCTAACTTTTACTCCTATATATCTTCCTGGCAGAGGACGATTAAACTCTGATACAACATGGCGATCCATAAGATTCTTTACCTTAAACGTTAAAACCCATTGGTCATTCTTGAAACTATGTTCTATGGCTGCATCCATCGTCAAAGCTGAAGGAATCTTCTTGTCTTGATACCGACTTACTTCAAAATCATAGAAATACGTATGCACGTATGAAGCATCAAAGAGGAAACGTGTATTCTGTTCCTTTCCTCCAAAGAGATTTTCTTTATGGAACTCTGCACCAAAGTTTGCTAATAGATAAGGTACGTTTGGTATACGTTTCATATAAGTGGGATTCTCGACAGTAGTACCAGGAGTTAACTTTCTCACGTCACGAAGGTCTTGATAAGTACCATTCGCATAAAGATAAAGTACTGGACAGACATCTCCTTTAACATCAAGTTCAACACCTCTCGTCCGAACACTACCAAAGTTACGATAGCGAGCCATCGTAGGAATCATATCAGGCGTGAACCTTATCATGTCTTTCAACTGATTATAAAAGCCATTCAACTCTATCTCAACAAGTCCACCATCTTGTTTTAAGTGACGATAAAGCATACCAAGATTGACACCAGATGTACGCTCAGGCTTCAAAGCTGGGGATGCAAGGATAGAATACCCATTACCTATCAACTCCTCACTTGTAGGTATTCGCACCTCTGAATTAAAAGAGGCCTTTAGCATCAAGTCATCTGTAAACTTATAACGAAAGGCATCACTAAAACCGAAATAAGATTTAAACACCTTTACAGGCTCTGGCGCACGTACCGAATAAACATCTATACTACGAGAATGAGATGAGAAAATAAAGTTCTTTAAAGTAAAAGCATTCTGGAAACGACCATCAAAGAGGGTCAGATCGTATGACAAACCCGTTGTTAAGGTTTTCATCTTACTTGGGAAATTTGATTGAAATCCCAAGGCTTTATCCATTAAAGAGTCATTTGGATGAAGTGAATTCCTATCAAAGTAAACATTCAGATTAATGCCATGATGCTTATCTATGGTATATCCCAAATTAAGCTTCGACGTCAACTCGTTCGACCGGTTTCTTCCATCTGAAGGGAAGTTATTCTGCTCTCCTCCGTATGGAGAGACAGCAGGCAACTTGTTTCCGTCCCAATCATAACGATTTGAAGCCTTATCATTCAAACCATACCTGCCAATGATATATCCTATATCAAAATCAAAATCAAGACCATCCAAAAAGAAATTCTTACGCTTTAGTGTCAATGCTGTCAATCCACTGACAGAATGGTTATAAGCCTCACGCACATCGAGGTCGATTCCTTGTATTTCCTGACGTGTCTTGAGAAAAATAAGTTCCCACTTCATTTCATCAAACCACCATTTCGTAGCCTTAACAGACATTCCAGCCATGACTTTATTGAACTTATCATGGTCTCTTTCCACGATTCTATTGTCCAAATTTTCCAAAGTCATCTTGTAATTGTTCTTTGAAAAAGAGAAGGCTCCGCCAATACCAAATTGTAGACCCGTTTTATGATTGGTACGTTTAAACACCGTTGATACTTGATGTGTGTTAAATGAACCTAACTCGTATGAGAAGTCAAAATAAACAGGTGGGTATTCCTTTGTTACTACATTAACAGCTCCTCCCAAGGCTGAGCCACCAAACTTATAAGGGACAATACCTTTATAAACCTCAATACGCTCTATCATATTCGTAGGAATATCATTTAAGGCAACAAAGTTACTCAATTGCGACATCGGGACTTCATCCACATACATTCCCATACGCTTACCTTCTAAGCCACGAAGTGAGATGCGAGAGGCACTACCTAAACCTCCTGTATTTCGAACGGTTACACCAACTGTACGCGCAAGTACGTCATTAATATTTGTCGCTGTACCTTGTAACTGACGCTGTCCTATAACGGATATAGGCATAGCCGACTCCTTCAGCTTCCTAATCTCGCTACGTGCTGTCACAGTAACTTCCTTCATCTCTAAGGTTGTATCACGCTTAACAATGTCCTGCGCATAGCATGTAAGCAGGCTAAGACTCAAAAACAATATTAAACAAAATGCTTTCTTATACAACAAATAAACATTAGAAGCTACTTCTCCTATAGGTTTCTTTCTCTGTCTCTCCATCTGACTTGCTAATTAAGGACTTAATTGGAAATATTGATTTAAGTCCTTACTATTAAACTAAAATGTAATTAAATAACGTTGCAAAGATAGAGAATAACAAAATATAAGACAATACCTAAAAGTAAGTAAATAAATTGAAAAAGAACCTGGTGAAGAAATTGACAAATTGAATGATAAAATGACTAAATGGCAGACCATATCAATCACAAAATCACAATCACACAATCACAAAATCAATTATGGTAATATCGCATTTTTTCTTACATAGATAATGTATCATTATATATTATTATTTATTAATAAGGTATTATATTATATAAGAATCCCTTTTTACACATTGAAAATCCTTTTTGTGATTTTGTGATTGTGATTTTGTGATTGGGAATAAAAAGCCTCCCCCGACCCCTCCGAACCAACGGTCACTGACCGAAGGGAAGTAAAGGAGGGGAGTGCAAGTTCGCAAGTATTTTGCAGAAAACTATCAGATAAAGAGCCCTGCCCCTTATCCCTCGTGTGCGCATAGGCACTCCCCTCCTTTCGGAGGGGTCGGGGGAGGCTGTAGGGGCTTGGGGAGGCTTTCTCTATCTATACATATCTTTCTGTAAAACAGATAGTTACAATGGCGTTTGCGGAACTTATTACTCCAGTACCCCGAAAAACGATTGTTTTCAGAATAAACTTGCTTACCTTTGCAAACAGAAAGAAACAGCCCCACCCGACCTCCCCGAGAGGGGAGGAGTGCAGATAGCGAGATTGCCCCAAGAAGTTTAGAAGTTAGTGTTCTCAAGTTTTAGAAGTTAGTGTTCGTATGCTTGAAGATTAGCGTTATTAGAACAAAAGATTAGCGTTGGTAGAACAAAAGATTAGCATTGGCAAGATCAAACATAAATCAAAATCCTGAGTTCAAAATTATGATTACTGGTTAACCTAATAATTCTTCTCCACTCAAAGGGGACATCAACAATTCACAAGGAAAGACTCTCGCCAATTACACAAGACGATGTTCCCCAAAAAGAAGGAACGCATCAAAGGTTAAATAAACCTCTAACACGTCCCTATCATTAGTTTAACTTCTCACAAAAAAGGAGAACGTTCTTTGACTTTATGATTTACTTCTTCCTGAACTTCTCAGCCTGACTCTGAATCAAAGCTGTGTCTTCGAAGTAATTGATCTGCATAGCTGCACGAACTTCATCCATCGTCTTTGCAGCTACTTCACGAGCCTCAACAGATCCTTTCTTCAAGATGTTATAGATCTCTGGAATGTCTTGCTCGTATTCATGGCGACGAGCACGAATAGGGTCAAGTATCTTATTGAGCACATTATTCAAGAGCTTCTTACACTTCATATCACCGATACCACCAGCTGAATAAGCAGCTTTCAGTTCGTCAAGATTCTGGAACTCTGGCCAGAACTCAGCAAAATCTTCATCGGTTGAGAAAGCATCAAGATAGGTAAACACAGCGTTACCTTCAACATGACCAGGATCAGAAACATTCAAGTGAGTTGGGTCGGTGTACATTGTCTTCACCTTCTTCCATACCGTATCAGCATCATCAGACAGGTAGATACAATTACCCAAGCTCTTACTCATCTTCTCTTTTCCATCCGTTCCAGGCAAGCGACGAGCCGTTGCATTCTCTGGTAACATGATATTTGGTTCAACTAATACAGGTGCATAAATCTGATTGAAGCGACGTACAATCTCGCGTGTCACCTCAATCATTGGCTCTTGATCTTCACCCGCAGGTACGGTAGTTGCCTTGAAAGCTGCTATATCGGCTGCCTGTGAAACTGGATAAGCAAAGAACCCCATTGGAATATTGGCTTCAAAGTTACGCATCTTGATTTCAGTCTTCACAGTAGGGTTACGCTGCACACGACTTACACTGATAAGATTCATAAAGAATGTGGTCAGTTCTGCCAATTCTGGAATCTGACTCTGAATGTAGAGCGTACATTTCTCTGGACTAAGTCCTGCAGAAAGATAATCCAAAGCCACCTCAATAATGTTCTGGCGAATCTTCTCTGGATTGTCAGCATTATCTGTCAACGCCTGTACGTCTGCCATGAAGACAAACATCTTATCGTAGTCGCCAAGGTTCTGTAACTCCACACGACGGCGAAGTGAACCCACATAGTGACCAAGATGCAACTTACCAGTTGGGCGGTCACCCGTTAAAATAATCTTTCCCATGTATCTTTATTTCTTATTTACGTTATTAATAGGAAGTCTGCATAATCCTATTGCCGATGTTCCTCTTCGACAGCTGCTGTATCAGCTTGCTGTTTCTCTTCCTTTGGCGCAGGGGTTGCTTCTTCCTCGGGCTCTGCTGGCTCTGGCGCAGTAACAACTGTATCCACAACAGGAGGAGCTGTGTTCTGGACTGGCGCTTCATAAGGAATTGTATCGACAGACAAGCTATCTGAAGCAACTGCCGCTGGTGGTGTTGGACGGAAGGCAACATAAGCACCAATTCCTATCGCTAATACAACTAAACCAATCAAGATACCCCATAAGATGGCATGATTGTTCTTCGTGTTTGTTTGAGCCGTTTGTGGAACTTGTGCATTAGCATTCACTTGATTCTGTGGTTGATACTGCTGTCCTGCACTAATAAGAGGTAATGTTACCTCCATCGTTCCATGACAATGAGGGCACTGACATTCGATTGTCTGCCCCTCACTAGCTTCCACTATAAATTGTGTACCACAATTATCACATGTTATCTGATACTTCATCTATTCGATTTCTATCATTAACCAAGTACTTCTATAGCCTTGCGCATACGTTTTAAGGTTTCAGCTTTGCCAAGGAAAGCTGAGATATCAAACATACCAGGTCCCTTACCAATACCAACCAATGTCAATCGGAAAGCATTCATTATATCGCCAAGCTTATAGCCTTTATCCTCTACCCATTTCATCACAACAGGTTCCTGACCTTCAATGGAGAAGTCGTCTATACCTTCAAGCACCTCTGCCAATTCTGTCATCTGCTGTGCAGAATATTCCTTCCAACGCTTCTTAACCGTCTTCTCATCGTAACTTGTTGGAGCGATAAAGAAGAAAGAACAAAGTTCCCAAAGCTCTTTCACGAAACTAACACGATCCTTCATCATGTGAACAACCTGTCTTACTTGTTCCATCGTTGCTTCAATACCATTATTAGCAACGATAGGTGCAAAGAGTTCTGCTATCTCGTCATCGCTTTTACGAAGGATATACTCGTGATTGAACCACATACCCTTCTGATAATCAAACTTAGCTCCACTCTTTGAACATTTCGTTATATCGAATGCTTTTACTAACTCATCAAGAGAGAAGAGTTCCTGTTCGGTTCCTGGATTCCAACCTAACAATGCTAAGAAGTTCACCACTGCCTCTGGGAAATATCCACTCTCACGATAGCCTGAACTTACTTCACCTGTCTTAGGATCATGCCACTCTAATGGGAACACAGGAAAGCCTAAACGATCACCATCACGCTTACTTAACTTTCCCTTTCCTTCTGGTTTCAATAATAATGGAAGGTGTGCGAAACGTGGCATACTATCTTCCCAACCAAAGGCACGGTAAAGCAATACATGCAAAGGAGCACTTGGCAACCATTCCTCACCACGAATAACGTGAGAGATTTCCATCAAGTGATCATCAACGATGTTAGCAAGGTGGTAAGTAGGCAACTCGTCTGCACTCTTATACAAGACCTTATCATCAAGAATATCACTCTTAATGCAGACATCGCCACGAATCATATCATTGACATGCACCTCCTCACCTGGCTCTATCTTAAAGCGAACAACATATTGTTGACCATCGTCTATCAAGCTATCAACCTCTTCTTTCGACATGGTCAGAGAGTTGCGCATCTGAAGACGAGTATGTGCGTCGTATTGGAAGTTCTGAATCTCTTTGCGCTTAGCATCTAATTCCTCTGGAGTATCAAAGGCAATATATGCTTTACCAGCCTCTAACAACTGATTAACATACTTCTTATAGATTTCACGACGCTCACTCTGTCGATAAGGACCATGCTCACCTCCGAAGCTAACGCCCTCATCAAACTCTATTCCTAACCATTTAAACGAATCAAGGATATATTCTTCTGCTCCAGGAACAAAGCGATTAGAGTCTGTATCCTCTATACGGAAGATGAGTTTACCGCCATGCTGACGTGCGAAAAGGTAATTATACAAAGCCGTACGTACACCACCAATATGCAATGCGCCCGTTGGACTAGGTGCAAAACGTACTCTTACATTTCTCTCTGCCATTGTCTTAATTATTATTTTTCCTGCAAAATTAATGCTTTTTTTTGAGTATACGCCATATTTTTAGTATTTTCGCAAGTCCTTAGAAGTTAATAGAAACAATATAGAAATATGATAAGATTCAGAAACTTAGAAAACCACTATTGGCGAAATGTAGCATCAAGAACGGCATTGGTCATTGTTGCTGTGGTGATGATAGTGCTTTTCTTACCACGAACAAAGGGAAAACTCTTCCATTATGATGAGGGAAAACCATGGATGTATGGGCAGTTGATTGCCAAATTTGACTTTCCAATCTTCAAGACTGATGAAGCATTGAAGGCGGAACGTGACTCGATGATGAAGCATTTCCAGCCGTATTATAACGTTAATCCGTCTATCGAAGCAAAGAAGATTGAACAATTCAAGACTGCTTACAAGAATGGTATTCCAGGATTACCGCAATCGTATGTAGAAATCATTGCCCAACACCTGCATGATATTTATGAAGCTGGAGTGATCGACCCACAGCAATATTCTAAACTCGTGAAAGATAGCGATAATGTGATTCGTGTGGTCACTGGTAAACAAGCTGTGAGTGTTCCAATCAATAAGACATTCTCAACGCTCGGGGCTTATGAACATCTCTTTGTGAATCCTACTTTAGGTTCGAAACGTGCTATCTTACAACAATGTAATCTAAACGAATACATTGAACCAAACCTTATTTATGATAAAGATCGTAGTGAGACAGAAATGAATGATATGCTCAGTCTCATTCCGCAAGCATCAGGAATGGTATTGGAAGGGCAAAGAATCATCGACCGAGGCGATATCGTGGATGCAAAAACGTATCGTGTGCTCAATTCATTCGAGCAGGCAATGGAGAAACGTAACGCATCCGAAGCAGAGATAACATCAACCATCATCGGACAAAGTATCTATGTTTTAATCCTCATCGGATTATTCACTCTTTACCTCGCTCTCTTCCGCAAAGATTATTTCGATAAGCCGCGCTCCATTTCTTTATTGTATGTGATGATAGTCATATTCCCTATCCTCACCTCGCTAATGATGGAACATAACATTCTCAGTGTCTATATCCTGCCTTTCTCCATGGCGCCCATCTTTTTCCGAGTGTTTATGGACTCAAGAACAGCCTTCATAGCGCACGTAACAATGATTCTTATCTGTGCCGTGGCGGTGAAATATCAATACGAATTTATTATCGTACAATTAGTGGCAGGCTTGATTGCCATCTATTCTCTTAGAGAATTATCCAAACGTAGTCAGATTTTCCTTACGGCTTTATTGGTTACTATCGGTTCTGCTGCTATGTATTTAGCCTTACAACTCATACAATCCGACGATCTCTCTAAGCTCGACCACACAATGTATTATCACTTTGGGGTCAATGCTTTCTTCCTTCTCTTTACTTATCCGCTTATGTTAGTGATTGAGAAGACTTTCGGTTTCGTTTCAACTGTAACAATGTTCGAGCTATCCAACACGAATAACGAACTTCTAAGACGATTGAGCGAGGTTGCACCTGGTACTTTCCAACATTCAATCACGGTTGGAAATCTCGCAACTGAGATAGCAAACAGGATTGGAGCTAAGAGCCAACTGGTTCGTACAGGGGCACTATATCACGATATCGGTAAAATGCTTAACCCTGCTTTCTTCACAGAAAATCAAGCGGGTATTAATCCGCACGATAAATTGACGGATCTTGAGAGTGCACGCATTATTATCAGTCACGTAACCGAGGGCTTGAAACTCGCAGAAAAATATAATCTTCCAAGGGAAATCAAAGAGTTTATCACCACACATCATGGTGCTGGAATGGCAAAATACTTCTACATTCATTACAAGAATGAGCACCCTGACGAGGAAGTCAATGAGGATCTTTTCCGTTATCCAGGACCTAATCCGTTCACACGAGAGCAAGCAATTCTCATGATGAGTGATACGGTGGAGGCTGCTTCAAGATCGCTGAAGGAGTATACTGAAGATAGTATCAGCGAACTCGTCAATAGACTTATTGATGGGCAGGTAGCTGACGGAAACTTTACGGACTGCCCGATCACCTTCCGCGATATTACTGCGGCAAAGGCTGTACTCATCGAACGACTCAAATCAATGTATCATACACGTATTCAATATCCAACGTTAAAGGCGTAAGCAACTATCCTATTTTGTAATAGAATATTGCTAATTCCGCCACTCGTTTTGGCGTTATTCTGAAAAGCTACCATAATTGGACTCAAATAGCCAAATTATGGTGGCTTTTTGTATAGTAAGCACAACCCATTAACAATCAACCTTTTATCTAAAAACAACTTACAATATAAAGAGAAAGAACCCACTTATTTTGTGAAAATAGACTTAATTTTAGCCGAAACCATCATATTTTTTGCAAAAAACTATACTACTTTTCATCAAAAACGATAGTACTTTTTCATGAAAACGATACTACTTTTCACTCAAAATGATAGTACTTTTTTTCAAAAACCTACAATCAATACCATTTTCTGGCTTGTTACTTTGCTATAAAACGCTAGAATGAAAAAATAGAATGTAAAGTATATTCTTATAAAAGCACCTATCATTTCACAAACAACTTCCCTTACTTTCGCACTTAACATATATATGCACATTTTAAGACGAAATGAGAAAAAGACAGGAAAGATTTGGAAGTTTAGAACAATATATATAACTTTGCAACCAAATTTATAGGTTTTTTATATACAAACAAACAACCAATGAAGTATTCCAAAATCATCATTGCTGCAACAATGTTAGCAATGACTACAACAACACAAGCCGGAGGTTTACTCACAAATACCAATCAAAGCATTGCTTTCAACCGTAATTTTGCACGTGTTGGTGCGATTGGTATCGATGGAGTTTACTTTAATCCTGCCGGCGTTGCATTCCTCAGTAATGGATTCCACCTATCTCTCAACTTCCAAAACGCTTATCAAACACGTGAAATAACATCATCTTTCTCTGTTCCAGCATTTGAACAAGTACCTGCATTGCAGCCGTTTGCAAAACCTTTCAAGCTCAATGGAGGAAAAGAAGATGGCAGTAAGTTTTATAAAGGTAAGGCTTCTGTGCCCATCCTTCCATCATTTCAAGTAGCTTATAATAAGGATAAATGGAGTTTTCAAGCTGGTTTTGGCTTGACAGGTGGCGGTGGAAAGGCAACTTTCAACGAGGGACTCCCTAGTTTCGAACGCCAGGTATCACTTCTTCCTGCATTAATCAACCAAAAACTCCCAACTTTCGCTGCACTTCTTGATCAGAAGGAGACGCCTGCAACGGCTTATAGTATGCAGAGCTATATGAGTGGGCAGCAATACGATTTCGGTTTGCAACTCGGTGCAGCATATAAAATCAATGATCATCTTGCTGTTTATGGGGGTGCACGATTCAATTATGTTTATAACAAATACGAAGGAAACCTTACCAACATCTCTGCAAATGTTGGTGGGAACAATCAAAATCTATACGATTACTTCGATTCTAAGGTAAAAGCTCTTAACGAAAAAGCTACTTCGTTACAGGCGGCAGCTACTGCAGCTAGAACGCAAGCCGCAGCTTTACAGGCACAAGCTAATGCAACGACAGATCCAACAGCCAAGGCACAACTATTGGCTGCAGCAAATCAATATGCAGCGGGTGCTGAGAAAGCTAGTAACGGAGCGAAGTTAGTGAGTGCTGGAGCCGACAAACTCAGTAGCAGTAAGGAACTCGTAAAGGATCGTTATGTAAAGGTGAGCCAACGTGGTTGGGGTATTACTCCTATCCTCGGCATTGATTATCACAATGGAAAATGGAATCTTGCAGCTCGCTATGAGTTCACAACAAAGTTCAATGTTGAGACAAAGGCTAACCCAGATGATACGCACAGTTATGAAGATGGCGTAACAACCCCTAACGATATTCCTGGTATTCTTGCTCTCGGCGCACAATATGAAGTATTGAAAAACCTGCGCGTTATGGCTGGTTACAACTATTACTTCGATAAAGAAGCACGAATGGCAAATAACAAACAGAAGCTCCTTGCGCATAATACACAGGAATTCCTTGCTGGTGTTGAATGGGATATTACTCCTGCTGTGACGGTTAGTGCTGGCGGACAACGCACAAAGTATGGACTCGGTGATGGTAAATATCTTACCGACCTCAGCTTCGTTACGAGCAGTTACAGCTTCGGCTTTGGTGCAAAGATTAAAGTTGCTAAGAATGCACACCTCAACGTTGCTTACTTCTTTACGAACTATTCTAACTTTAAGAAGGAATACAACGATGCGATTACTGTCGGTAAAGATCAAGTCACACAACCTGATGGTACAATCGTGACACAGGCTAAGACAATCGCAACAAAGAATACAGACATCTTCACCCGAACAAACAAAGTTTTAGGTGTCGGACTTGATATTGATTTCTAAAAACAATAACTCACAACCGAGTTAATCTAACCACAAAGCGGAGATAATTGAATGACTTCAACTTATCTCCGCCTTATTTTTTCCTTCACTTCAATTCATTAAGATTCGAAAAGACTTCCTTTTAAACACTTGCAAATATCAAGTAATATTCATATATTTGCAGCAGAAAATATTCAGCAATATGGGAACAATTACCACAGCACTTGCAACTAAGATTGCACGCAAGCAAGCACATCAAGAGAAGAAGAAACAAGAAGACTTGTTACGAATAGCACGTTATCTATCAGCAGAAGAAAGAGAAATCCTCTTCAGCGGAGATGGCTTTGTCCGTGTTCCCAAAGAAGAAGCAAGAAGAATGAGAATTGATGCATATCTTCACACTTAATTATCGCTGACGAATGGGACTAGACTATTATCCTTACAGGTATGTACAGAAAATAGAAGAGCCATGGGATGGACCTCAAGGTTTCTTATTATATAAACTTCTTTACTCTTTCAAATCGACAAAAACTCATCAGACATATTGGGTGTGGGTTGAAGTTTATAAGGAACATTTTTATGCTGTTAAGTTCCATCTGAAATCACATCGTGATAGTGATAAGAAGTACAATGTTATGACTGGACTTAACGAGCCGAGACAGTGTATACAGACTTGCATGAAGATTATGTTAGAGGTTGCAGCTAAAGACGATAAATCTTCATTTGGATTTATCGGTGCAAACTCTATTGGAGAATCTGAATTAGAGACCAAAAGATTCCGTGTTTATAGTAGATATATGCAGACTTTCTTTAATTCAGAAAATTATACTCACCATTATAACCTTGCTAAGAGTGCTTACCTCCTAATAAACAAAAAGGAGATGGAGAAGAATCCCCAGCTTATCACAGACATTGTTAATGGTTTTAAGGAGCTGTATCCCTATTTCGATTAAGTAATCCTTTCTAGGCAAACAACCATATTGCCTTACAACGGATCAACATCATAATACACCTGCAAAGCACCATAACGCTTATCTTTCATCATGGCATCTAATGCTCCACGAAGATACTGGCGAACACGAGGATAATCAATACCATTCTCTAATTTCAGTACTATCTTTCGAATACTCAATGTCTTCACTCGTGCTACCGCAGGCTTATCAGGACCAAGAACACGAGCTCCGAAGATATCACGCAACCTACTTCCAAGTTCTACCCCAGCCGTATTGACAATGTTCTCATCCCTATGCTTTAAGTAAACATACACCAAATGATAGAACGGGGGATAATGAAATTCGCGTCGCTCGTCCAATAGTTCCTTAAAGAATGTCGGGTAATCATTATGAACAACATACTGGATAATGGGTAAATCAGGAGTCTTGGTTTGAAGTATCACCTCTCCCCTCTTTCCCTTTCTACCGGCTCTACCACTCACCTGACTCATCATCATGAAGGCTTGCTCATAAGCTCTAAAGTCAGGATAGTTCAACATTGAGTCAGCATTTAGTATACCCACAACAGAGACTTTTCCAAAGTCTAATCCCTTAGTAACCATTTGCGTACCAATCAGAAGATTGTTCTTGCCCATCGAGAAGTCATTAATCAATCGCTCATAAGCATTGCGCGTATGGGTTGTATCTAAGTCCATTCGGGCAATACGAGCCTCTGGAAAGATGGAACGAATCTCATCCTCTATCTTCTCCGTACCATAACCACGTCCTCGAATATCCTTACTTTCACAACAAGGGCACACCTCAGGTATCTTCATTGTATATCCGCAATAATGGCAACTTAGGTAGTTCATACTCTTATGATAGGTCAGTGATATATCGCAATTAGGACATTTCGGTACCCAACCACATTGTCTACATTCTATCATAGGTGCAAAGCCACGCCTATTCTGGAATAAGATTGCTTGTTCCCCACGCTCTAAAGCACCACGCACAGCCGATAACAGGCGAGGAGAGAAAGGACCTGACACCATCTTCCGACGATAGAGATCTTTCATATCCACCACTTCGATTGATGGTAACTGAATATCTTTATAACGACGGCTTAGCTCCACAAATCCATACTTGCCTTGCTTTGCATTATAATATGATTCCATTGAGGGAGTCGCGGTGCCCAACAATGTCTTCGCACCAGCATACATTTGTGCCAATACAATGGCTGCTGACCGTGCATGATAGCGTGGTGCAGGGTCTTGCTGCTTAAAACTTTGCTCATGCTCTTCGTCTATTATGACAAGACCAAGTCGATGAAAAGGAAGAAAGACGGCACTTCTCGCACCAAGGATAACATCGTATGGATTGGAGGAAAGCTGTTTCTTCCATATTTCCACACGTTCGGCATCGCTATACTTACTATGATAAATACCCAACCGATTGCCAAACACGGCTTTTAATCGTTCTGTTATCTGCACCGTAAGGGCAATTTCTGGAAGAAGGTAAAGCACTTGCTTATGCTCATTGATAGCTTTCTGGATTAGATGGATATATATTTCCGTCTTACCCGAAGAGGTTACTCCATGTAACAAAGTCACAGGATGCCCCATCATCTGCATCAAGATATGATTGTAAGCCTCGGTTTGTGCTTCGTTCAAAGGCTTTATCTTCTCTGGATGAGGAGCAATATTATGATTAAGACGTCCCACTTCCTTCTCATAAGTAACAAGTATCATCTTTTCTTGAAGCGATCGAATGACAGCTATTGACGCATGAGACTCATTCATAAGTTCCTCTCTTGTTACCTCACGAAGCTCTGTTTCTGGCAAAAGATGTTCTATATTATCAACCCCCGTCAGTCTAAGATAAGTCATAAGAACATCCAACTGCTTTACAGCTCTCTTCATAGAACTGATTAAAAGGGTGAGCGTTTGTTCGTTACGATACTTATCCGCCAAACGAATAAACAATTCCGTGCGAGGTCGGAAACCATCTTCTGCCTTCAAACCTGACGGAAGGGCAGCTTTATAAACGTCTCCAATGGGCGACATATAATAGTCAGCTATCCATTTCCAAAGCCTCAACTGCTGCGGAAGAAGTATCGGGCTATCATCCAATACATCAGCAATGTTCTTATATTCAATCTTCTTCTTCCCTTGCTGTGCAACCTCCTCTGCAGACTTAGGAACATCAACAGGATATTCAGCAACTATACCCACATAAGTCTTACTCTTACCTAATGGCACTGTAACACGCATCCCATTCTGCACCCGTGAAGCCAAGTCATCAGGTACACCATAGGTAAAATAGCCATCAAGTGGCAAAGGTAAGATGATATTTGCGTAAGTCATTTGCTGAAGATTACCATTCTATAGTGGCGCAAAGGTACGAATAAACTTTCTATGTCTTCAAATCCTGTGTCATTAAATAATATGTTCTCATGTCATTCCGCCTAAAACCTATGTCATTAAATAATATGTTCCCATGTCATTCCGCCTAAAACCTATGTCATTAAATAATATGTTCTTCTGTCATTTTGTCTCTAAATCCCATGTTCTTCTGTCTCACACAAAAGCCTCACCCCGTTAGCTGGGGGTGAGGCCGTACCACGAGAGCGAGAGAACCAAATTAATACACTAGTTTTGAAAGACATTAATTTCACAATTAATATAATCGAGTTGTCTTATTACAGAACGTTTGAGACCCTGAATC
>NZ_AJIN01000023.1:0-18002 GCF_000257925.1 Prevotella sp. oral taxon 306 str. F0472 | reverse complement strand
CAGCGAAAGCAAGCGGTTTTAAAAACGTTTTCAATATTAAATAATTACTTTTCATTCTTGATGTCTTTTTAAATTTATAACTCTCATTCTGTAATTCTAGAACTCTATTGTTCCACTCTCAACATCTTCTCGATTCCAGTCGGTTTCATACGTATGGGTATCCCATTTATTCTCCTCAAAAAAAGTGTTATTCTTTGGCTCAAAAGAGCCTGACACTTTGTGGTAAACGGAAGTGCAGACAGGGCTTTCTGCCTCAACGAAGAATACGCAACACGTTGGTTGCAGATAATCCCGTTTTTTAGTTTCTTTGTTTCTTGTCATAATCTCTCATTTTTAGTATTTAAAATCAAATAAAAAGTATAGCTTAATTTCTTTATATTTCAGTTAAGGTATGGACACAAAAAAAGAACAAAGGAAACTTTCAGAAGTCCTTTGTTTACTAGCTTTACGGCACGCTTCGCGCGCGCGTATGCGAGAAGAAAAAATGTGTAGTTTACGCCTGCTCTACTAGAGAGAGAGAGAGAGAGAGAGAGAGTATACAATTATTTGGAACTACCAAATAATTTGCCATCTTTTTCTCGTCTTTAGATGTTAAAGAATCCAACACAACAGCACGTGCATTTACACCTTTATTATATAAGGCGCAAACGTTAGCTTGATTGAAATTCATTGTTTGTAACATCATTATTAATAAGTTAATTCTCACTCAACGGGCGCAAAGGTAAAAAGAAATATCGAAAGGGAGAAAAGAAAAGCCAGAAAATATTGCTTTCTTATTCAATTTAAAACGATTTATCTGCTTTCTTGTACATCTTTCTACTAATCAAGGAGTGCAAAAGGCAAAGAAGAGTTACTCCTTTATATATATAAGAAAATGTGCCAAATACCTATTCGGCTTTGACACATCTCAATTACACTTACAAGAATAAATCCCTTTCTAATCTTCGTCTGGCACAATAAGCTTGTAGCCTTTACCATGGATATTGATAATCTCTATTTGATTATCTGGCTTCAAATGCTTACGGAGCTTTGTGATATACACATCCATTGAACGAGCATTGAAGTAATTATCATCAATCCAAATTGTCTTTAAAGCATAATCACGCTGGAGAATCTCATTAGAATGAGCACATAGCAAAGCTAGTAATTCATTTTCCTTCGTAGTAAGCTTAGTTACTTTCTCTGGATTATTATCTAATGTCAATAATTGCTTCTGTGTATCGAAAGTAAACCGACCAATATTATACATAGTAGATTCTTTCGTCTTCTTTCCCTTTACACGACGAAGAATAGCCTCAATACGGAAAACAAGTTCTTCCATAGAGAAAGGCTTGGTGATATAGTCATCTGCACCAATCTTGAAGCCCTCAAGTATATCTTCTTTCAGTTGTTTTGCAGTAAGGAAGATAATTGGAATTTCCGCATTTGCTTGACGAATCTCTTGTGCTAGTGTGAATCCATCTTTCTTTGGCATCATCACATCAAGTACACAAATATCATACTTATTCTTCAAGAAAGCCTTATAGCCTACTTCACCATCTGGGCAAAGGTCAGCTTGAAAGCCTTTAGCCTGTAAATATTCACTCAATAGTGTTCCGAGGTTCTCGTCATCTTCACACAATAAAATCTTTAACTTATCATCCATAATCTATAACTTTTAATGTTTATACTTCATCTTCTATTTCTTCATCACGAATCACGGGAAGTTTTATAATAAACTTAGTTCCCTTACCAAACTCGCTTAACACTTTAATTTCGCCACCATGTAAATCAACCATTCTCTTTACATAAGCTAAACCTAAACCGAATCCTTTTACATCATGTCTATTACCTGTATGTACACGATAGAACTTATCAAAGATCTTCTTTAAGTTTTCTTTCTTTATTCCCATACCTGTATCACGCACAGAAAGATAAAGGTGTTCATTCGTATTCCATGTCTTCAAATAGACATTTAATGGTTCGTCTGGCTTTGCATACTTGACAGCATTATCCAAGAGATTAAATATCACATTCTGGAAGTGCATCTCATCAACATACACAGTTGAATCAACAGCTTCAATCTCCGTATAAACTTTACCACCTGTATGTTCTACTCGCAGTGCGAAAGAGTGTGCGATAGTCTCAACCATTTCGTTTAAGTCCGTATGCTTCTTCTTTAGTACTGCCTTCTTCCTGTCGTACATACTCATCTGCAATACTTTCTCAACTAAGAAACGAAGTCGCTTAGCCTCATCATTGATTACACCGCCCAAGTGTTCCACCATCTTCGGAGACTTTTCCAAACTCTTATCATTCATCATCTGTGCCGCCAAAGAGATACTTGCAATAGGTGTCTTCAACTCATGTGTCATATTATTGATAAAATCGTTCTTTATCTCACTATAACGCTTCTGACGGAAGATTGTCACAATAGTGAAGATAAAAGTTACCAACAACACAAACGTGAAGATGATTGAAGGTATCATAAAGCGAATACTAGAGAAGATGTAATTATTCATCTCAGGGAAGTGTACCTTCACAACTCCCATTCTACTCACTGGGTCATTACGGAATAACACCTGTGAGTAAGTATTCTCTTCCCCATCCGATACATAATCTGGACAACGATAGACTTCACGACCATCTTGCGTTGTAACAGTAAAATGATAGGGGATGTTAATACCATTATTCATCATCTCCGCCTTTAAATCTTGGTCTAACAATTTAAAGTTAATACGTTGTTTTAGAGGCTTATCTGATGCTGAATAAAGTATATTATAAACCACCTCTTCAAGCATTGCTTTCTGATAGACATAACGATTACGAACAATCTCTTGCATGTTACGTTTTGTTGCAGAAAGCGAACTACTATCATTACGGAGAATCATTGCCTTAGGGGTCAATGATGGCTTCGATTGTAATAACTTCGCTTCAAAAGATGTATATGCATCGCCTTGACTATCTACTGCAGGAGTTTGATGTGTTGCAACGGAATTATCCTTTGAAGTTGAATGTTGTTCCGACTGCTTACGCTCTTTCTTATTTACATCATCTTCTAAATAACGAAGGGTCTCATTCAATTCCATATTCCGAGAAGCCTGATAAAGAGCACGATTGACTGATTCGTCAAACTGTTCTTTCTTCATCTCAGCCATTTCTTCAATGTAATTGAGCTGGAGTAGAAGTAAGCCTAGGAATGATAATCCCATGATTACTGCAATAATCCAAATTGTCTTCTTCTTCATTATTATTACTTCTATTCGTGTAGGCTACGACTTCTGAATGAGATTCGGACTATAGCTCTACTACAATGTTCACGATTGCAAAGATAATATTTTATTAATCCATTAACACAAAAACGTTAACAAATAGAATATGATTTAAATTAATTAACGAATTATTATACTTAGGATTAATTATTATCAATTATATCGCAAGTAAATTAGCACAAGAATGACTAAAGAAAAGTCCAATGGGCAGACTCTAAATTGAACCTGCAAAATCGTAATGAATAACGAAACTTCTTTGATTTATTGAGGAAAGACAAAAAGACCTATAAACCCACGTAAGTTAGCCTAGATTTAAATATAGGAATACTTCACCTTAAACGTCAATTAATCTCTAACTTAAACGCCAATTAAACTTTAAGTTAAACGATGAATATACTTTAAGTTAAACGATAGTTGTACTTTAAGTTAGAGGTTAATTGTACTTTAACTTAGACTTTAATTAAACATAAACTTAAAGTGAAACAAAGTAGAATTAGGACATAAAGAAAGAGGCACGTTACAATCTTATCAAGAAGAAATAAGAAAGAACGCGCCCCACAAGGAAGATGATTATTAACTAAAAAATAAACTATTCTTCTTCATCCTTTACTTCAGCTTCATGCTCCGCAATTAACTTCTGCTGTAAATCATTAGGAACAAGCTCATAACTAGCAAACTTAGTTGTGAAGCTAGCTCTACCACCAGTGAGGGAGCTGAGAGAAATACTATAGTTAGCAAGCTCTTTTAGAGGAATCTTTGCTTGTAACTTCTGATAACCTGCTTCTGAATCCATACCCATAATCATGGCACGACGTCCTTGTAAATCGCTCATCACATCGCCCATATAGTCACCTGGTACGTAAACTTCCAAGTCATAAATAGGTTCTAGAATCTTTGGACCTGCAGCTTTGAAGGCATCAGAGAAAGCATGGCGAGCAGCCAAAGTGAAAGAAAGTTCGTTAGAGTCAACTGGGTGCATCTTACCATCATAGACAATCACACGTACATCACGCGCATAACTACCAGTCAGAGGTCCACGCTCCATACAGTCCATGACACCTTTCAATATAGCTGGCATGAATCGAGCATCAATAGCACCACCGACAACAGAGTTGATGAACACAAGCTTACCACCCCAAGGAAGAGTGCGTTCTTCACAACCTTTAATATTCATCTTAAACTCTTGTCCGTTGAACTTATAGGTTGTTGGAGCAGGCATACCTTCAGCGTATGGCTCAACAATCAAATGAACCTCGCCAAACTGACCAGCACCACCACTTTGCTTCTTATGACGATACTCTGCCTTTGCTTGCTTAGTTATCGTTTCACGATAGGGAATCTTAGGCTCTTTAAAGGTTACCTGTAGCTTTTCATTGTTCTCTAAACGCCATTTCAAAGTACGAAGATGGAACTCACCCTGTCCATGTACAATTGTTTGTTTCAACTCCTTACTTTGCTCAACAACCCACGTCGGATCCTCTTGACGCATCTTTAGTAATGCTGCCATGAGCTTCTCCGTTTCTTGTGAACTCTTAGCCTCGATAGCCCTAGAGTATTTTGAATTAGGATATTTAATGAAGTCGAAACGTTGATCAGTACCCTTACCATTGAGCGTGTTACCAGTCTTAACATCCTTCAACTTCACCATACAACCCAAATCACCGGCATTCAGCACGTCAACAGGAATACGATTAGCCCCTGCACAAGCATAAAGCTGTCCAACACGCTCTTTTGAACCACGATCAGAGTTAGTAAGATCATCACCTGTCTTCACACTACCACTCATCACCTTAAAGTAACTTACTTCACCAATATGTGGTTCCATACCCGTCTTAAAGAAATAGAGTGATTCTGCGCCCTTAGAATCAGGAGCGACCTCTTCACCACGTGTGTTATGTAGCTTAGGCATTTCGTCAACGAACGGAACGACATTACCTAAGAACTCCATCAATCGACGAACACCCATACTCTTACCAGCACATACACAGAAGACAGGGAAGATAGAACGTGTAACAAGACCTTTACGAATACCCTCACGCAATTCGTCTTCTGATAGTGTCTCTTCTTCAAAGAACTTCTCCATCAGTCCTTCATCGTTCTCTGCTGCAGCCTCAACAAGTGCTTTATGAAGTTCCATAGCCTTATCCATCTGGTCAGCAGGAATGTCCTCAATGATTGGTTCCCCACCTTCAGGCTTCCAGCTATACTTCTTCATCAACAGAACATCTATCAGACTATTGAAACCGGGACCTGTTTCTAATGGATATTGTACAGGAACACACTTTGAGCCATAAATCTCTTGCATATTTGCAATAAGATTATCAAAGTCGCACTTATCAGAATCAAGTTGATTAACCAAGAAGATTACAGGTTTCTTGAGTTTCTCTGTATAACGGAAGTTATTCTGTGTACCAACCTCCGGACCATACTGACCATTAATAAGTATGACTGCTTCATCAGTTACATTAAGAGCGGTTATTGCACCACCAATGAAGTCATCGCTACCCGGACAGTCAATGATATTCAGCTTCTTATTATTCCATTCTACATGGAATACCGTTGGAAACACCGAGTAACCATACTCCTGCTCAACAGGAAAGTAATCGCTAACCGTATTCTTAGCTTCAACTGAACCGCGACGCTTAATAACGCCGGCTTCGAATAACATACTTTCGGCAAGAGTAGTCTTGCCGCTACCCGCACTGCCAACTAAGGCAATGTTCTTAATCTCGTTTGTCTGATATACTCTCATATCTGATAGATTTAAGCTGTTAGTAATAATTTATTCGTTTCTAGGAGGATAAGTATTAACTCATCCATTCAGCGGTCTAAGTTAGACATTTCCTATGAGAACACCAAAGTTTCTTACTAAAAAAGCAAATTCTTTTAAAACTTATTAGTACATTTGCATTAGTTCTTATTAGTCATACATTAATATATACGAACAAACACCTATCATGTTAGGATTGTACATTCACATACCTTTCTGTGCCAGTCGCTGCATTTATTGCGGCTTCTATTCTACTGTGCCAGCCAAGAAGAAGGACGAAAGGCTTTCTGTAGAAGAACAGTATGTGAACGCTATCTGCCATGAGATGGAAATGCGTGCGGAGAAAGACAATGAAATGTCTGATGAGAGGACGACTGGTTTGACAAGTATATACTTAGGTGGTGGTACACCTTCACAGCTTTCCTTTGAAAGCCTAAAGAAGATATTCCAAACGATAGATAAGGTATATCACATTGGTTTAGAATGGGATATAGAGAACAACAGCTGCACCACTACCATACCTATCGAAGTCACAATGGAGTGTAACCCAGATGATGTAACGGAAGAGTTTGCACAGAATTTGCGTTCCCTTCCTATCAATCGTATCTCTATGGGAGCGCAGACTTTCTCAGATGAACGCCTACGTTTCCTACATCGTAGACATACAGCTGACGAGGTAGAAACTGCTGTAAAGCGTCTAAGAAGTGTAAACATCAAGAACATATCAGTAGACCTTATGTTTGGTTTTCCCAATGAGACACTTGAAGAATGGAAAGAAGACATTAAGCGACTGCTTGCTTTAGACATTGAACATATCTCTGCATACAGTCTTATGTATGAAGAAGGGACTCCCCTCTATCGACTTCTTCAAGCCGGAAAGGTTAAGGAGATGGACGATGAACTTTATCGTCAGATGTACGACACACTCATCGACCGCTTAGCCGAAGCAGGTTATGAGCAATATGAGATTAGTAACTTTGCCAAGCTCAAATCACAAAGTTCAAACCTCAAAGTTCAAAGCCCCTATCGTTCTCAACACAATAGTTCTTATTGGCACAACGTACCTTATATAGGTATCGGTGCTGCAGCCCATTCCTACAGCAATGGTAAGAGAAGTTGGAACGTAGCAGACACTAAAGCTTATATCGCTGCTATCCAAGAAAACAAGCTTCCTTGCGAAGAGGAGATAATTGATACAGACACACATTACAATGATATGATAATGACTGCCCTCCGTACGTGTGAAGGAATAGACCTATCAACGCTCTCTACTGAATACCGCACTTATCTCATGCATCTTGCCAAGCCTTTACAACAACAAGGTCTATTGAAAGAGGAGAATGGCTGGCTCCACCTTACTCGTAATGGTATCTATGTTAGCGATTCCGTTATGAGCGAATTAATGAAAGTATAAAGTATATCATCACCCAACATTCCCATGACCAACGAAGAATTTGAAAAGAAGTGGGCAGAGAACCGCAAAGAGGTTCTTGCTAACAATGAAGAATATCAACGTATTGTCCAAAGCTATAAAAGTTCAGGCTGGATAGACTATATCATCTTCATCGCAGGCTTTGTTATCTGCGAGAACTATACGAAGACTATTGTAAATAGTATCGTACTCCAATATCTCCTTGCACTTATAGGAATGATTTTAATATGGTTGGGCTATCGCCTTATCAAGAGTTTGTTCAACAGCAAGCAAACATTAGAGGAACTCGAAGAAAAGATTAAGCATCAGTATAGAGACTCAATCTCCAACTGATAAAAACCACAAACCTCCGACCTTATAGTGCCTGAGAAGCACTCTAAAAGTCGGAGGTTTCGTATATTCAGCTTATCTGAAGAATGCTTGGATAAGCTTATTCTTTCTTTGCAGGCGTCTTCTCCTTTGCTGGTGGTAACACTAGATTTAAGATGACACCGACAACTGCAGAGAGTCCGATACCACTGATTGAGAAACTACCCCACTGCAGCACTGCACCTCCAATACCCATTGTCAACGTAATAGATATAATAATGATATTACGTGTGCGGTTGAAGTCAACCTTATGCTGAATGAGGTTCTGAATACCTACGGAAGCGATAGTACCGAAGAGCAATAACATGATACCTCCTAACACGGCTGCAGGAATACTCTGCAATAGAGCGCTCAACTTACCTATAACCGAGAATACAATAGCTGTTGCAGCAGCAATACGAATTACCTGAGGGTGTGTTACCTTAGTAATACTCATCGCTCCCGTCACCTCACTATAGGTTGTCACAGGGGGACCTCCAAAGAAAGATGCAGCCAAACAAGCCAAACCATCACCTAACATTGTACGATGCAATCCAGGAGATGCTGTAAAGTCTTTATCAGCAACAGCACTTACTACATAAATATCGCCCACATGCTCTATCACTGGTGCTATAGCAACAGGAATCATATAAAGGAATGGTTCCCATGCGAATTGTGGCAAATGGAAATCTGATAAGGCGGGAGGCAAAGCTAACCATGGTGCTGCCTCAACGTGTGAGAAATCAACAACGCCCAAACAAATAGCGACAATATAACCTGAAACGATACCACAAATAACGGGTACAAGCTTCATCAGACCACGCCCCATAGACAACACGCACACTGCTACTGCCAATGAGACAAATGCCAATAACCAATTTGTCTTTGCCATATCAACAGCTGATGTCGATAATGACAAGCCTATTAAAATAATAACTGGTCCTATGACAACAGGTGGAAACAATCTATCTAGCAATTTCTTTCCCTGCCATTTAATTAAGGCTGACATAACAAAATAAACGAGAGAGACACCGGCTATTCCTGCCAATGTACCAGGCATTCCCCATTGTTTTGAAGCTGCAATGATTGGTGCTATAAAGGCAAATGATGAACCTAAAAAAATAGGAACCTTACCTTTCGTAACCAAATGAAAGATAAAAGTTCCTAGACCTGCTGTGAATAACGCCGTTGCTGGATCAAGCCCAACAAGCAAAGGGACGAGGACAGTAGCACCGAAAGCCACAAAGAGAAATTGTACTCCCACTATGGTTTTGCGCACTGGTGATAGTTTTAAATTATCCATGTATTGATTGATAAATATTAGTTTTCACAAATAGCCAATAGACTAAGTATGGTTTACGTCTACAAAATTATAAAAAAATGTGCATTATGTAGGAACAATGGAAGAAAAGTTTAAATCTAAGGCTAAAAGCCATGGTAGGAGATCGATAAAAGAATATTTTTCGTACCTTTGAAGTCTTAATTATCTACATTCAATAATATTGCCGTATGACAACAAAACTATTTAATCTCGCTTTTCTATTGCTATTCACTAGCTGTATCAATACCTCTCAAACGGCTAAGACACTTGAGGAAGCTGCAGAGGAGGAAGATATCCCTGACTATACTCTTTCAAAGGAAGAATACGAAATCATATCTTCTTCCAACGATTTCGGACTAAAGCTCTTTCAGCAACTATCCAATAAAGAAGAGGAAAAGAGCATTGTATTCTCACCGACTGCTGTCATCTATTCTCTTAACATATTAAACAATGGTGCTGCTGGGAAGACAAAGCAGGCATTATGTCATGCCCTTGGTTATCCAGAAAAGAAACTTGATGAAGTCAACAAACTTAATAAGAAGATACTTATAGGTCAAAGGCGAGAGACCTTCTCCAATACAGGCGTAAGCAATCCAAAGGATAAAGGCTCATCGAATGGGTATATGGTCACAGCTAACTTCATGGCTCTCAATGAAGCAACGGAACTATTGCCCGAATACCAGAAAGCACTTCAAGATTATTACTTCACGAATATCATAGCCTCAGCTAACAAACAACAAGAACGAATACAGGCTGATTCTCTTTGCGCAAAGATAACGAAAGGTGACATAACGACATTGCCAATCGATGTTTCTACTCCGCACTCCGCACAGATTATCAATGCTGTTGCTCTACGAATACCATGGAGTAATGAGTTTGTGGGAGAGACCACTAATGGACAAACTTTCTATAAGCAGGATGGTAAGCTGACCAAGGTGAACATGATGCACAAATTTGATCAAGACAAGAACTTTCTGGGATACGAAGGGAAGCAATATAAGGTTCTGACATTAGCCATGCAGAACGGCTTCTTTATGTATGTCGTTCTCCCTCACAAAGGCAAGAAATTGGATGATATTATCAACGACTTTAAGGATAGCACTCTCTATGACTTAACGGAGCTACATAAGCAATATGACGAAGTAGAGATTGCTCTACCTAAATTCTCAACATCTATCAAACTACCTTTGAAAGAGCTATACACCCAAGCTGGACTAGGCGTTCTCTTCTCTCAACAAGCAGCTGACTTCAGTCAGATGAGCCCGTCACCCTTATATATAGATAAGGTGTATCAACAGATCAGACTGGATGTTAACGAGAAAGGAGTAGCCGCGAAAGCCGTTCAATCAACCTCAATGATGACTCTTGGCATAAATACACACCCCACAAGGTTCACGTTTACAGCAGATCATCCATTCTTCTATTACATTACAGATCAATATGGTAACATTTGCTTCATGGGTAAATTCATGGGCGAATGATTCCCTTACAAACGTAAGTCAGTAAGTTTACATCCATATAGGAACCACTATTATTTACATAACTATTTCTATATTCTATAAAAACAAAATGGAGACAATAGCATTTAACTTCGATTCCGTCCCATCAACATGGGAAATTTGTTTCAACAAAGATTGTCCACGCAAGGACACTTGTATGCGTTATTTTGTTGGGCAACATCTACCAGAAGACAAAAACATAGGCTTCTCCGTCTTCCCCAATGCGCTACAAAACGGCAAATGCGAGTTTTATGTAGAGAAGAAAGTGATACGTGCAGCATGGGGATTCCATCATCTATTCCTCAATGTCAAGCATGTAGACGACACGCCGATACGCAGAGAAATACAGCAATATCTAGGAAGCCGCCCTACTTACTATCGCTATATGAACGGACAACTCACGCTCACACCTGAGCAACAAGCGGATATTATCGACATATTCCGCTCGTATGGTTACACCGAAAAGTTAAGATTTGACTATTACGTTGAACGCTATTCTTTCGAATAGAATAGTGTATCACTAATCGTATCATAGGCTGATACAGTGTGTCTCAGACCTATGAAACACACAGTCTCAAGCCTTGATACACACAGTCTCAAACCTTTGAGACACACTGTTTCAAGCCTTGAGACTCTATGGGTATCTGTATTACTATGTTTTACTATGAAATATTAAGTACTCATAAAGCTTATTCAAACGGACGGACAATCATACCGTTGATAGGAGCGGATTCTTGTAGAGTAGCTGTATTTTTATTAAGCGTTAGAGCATAACTACCCGTTGGATTAGTCGGTACTGCGCTTGAAGACCAGTAATAACCTGTCACACCAGCAGCATTGAATTTATAGTTGTTCCAGCTTGTACTATAATAACCTAAGAGTGGAAGATAGAAATACTGGTCCATCTCTGTGGTAGCAGGGAGCGTCTTCGAAACTGCTTTTGATAGTCTTATATAAGTGTTGCGTAGGTCGGTTGAAGCGTCATCAGGCTGATGACTATCAGAGAAGCCCGTGATATAAGCTCTCTTCTTAAACCATGTCCCCCCTTTATAGAGGTAGCCCATAGTTGACCAAAGCTCATCAGCATCATAGCGTGGGTCGCCCTTCATCACATACCATGCCATCTCGTTAGCGTTAGGGAGGGCAGCAAAGTGAGAGGTTGAGGCTTCAAGCGATCCAGCAGCTGCACGATTAGGAGTGTAACTATCACTTCCTTGCTTTGGATAATTCGTACTACTAGCTGGTAAGAACTTCGTTGGTTGCCATGGGTCAGCACTGTTCCATTCGTGCCCACTCCAATAGTTCGCCTTTGCATCCCACATATAATAGTTGGTACCACCGTAGTCATTGATAGAGAGGTTGGCAGTCACGTCATGAATTGAGCCAGGAACAAAGGTGAGGGTAACATATTTAGTTACAGTGCCATCAATAGGTCCCTTCGGATTATCAGCCGTATTGCGAAGCCAGTAACGGATGCGAAGACTATGCCTACCCGGTGCTATCACAGCGTAGGAGGCATTCTTACTCATATCAGCGGTCGTATTGTCAATAGCAAACCCACTCCCTGTTGTGAGTGTGATAGTCTTCGAACCACCCGAGGCAAGGGTGAGTGTACCATCAGAAGCAATGTTGTAAACACCTGCTATATCGTCTTCTGATGAAATCTCAATCTTGGTAATCTTACTATGCTGTACGTATGTATTACTTGAACGAGGGATGAGACAGATGAAAGAAGCCTTGTGCTCGAGGGTAAACTTATAGTCACTCCCTACCTTTTGGGCAGTAGCTACACCGCAGTCACCCGACTCACCTGCATGGTCGAAGTTGTTAGGCGCAGTCTGAGTCTGTACCTTCTTTATCTCTACTTGTGGTTGTGAGCCTGTGAGACCTTTATTGGTATAGACAACAGCGTGTGTCGGACTGGTGTAGCTACCAGCAACGGTAAACACGGCGTTCGACTTCTTTGAGGCAATAGGGAAGGTGGCTGGTGCACTCTGTCTCCACTGACCAGCATTGTCTTTCACCAATATCTTGTCAGTATTTCTCCATATCACAGAGGCTCCGCTACCCTTGGTATGATCGTAGATAATCGTACGTGTCGGTACTTCTTCTTGAGAGACACCACTGAAGGTCATGGAGTCCTCCACAACACGATGGCTCTCCTTAGCGTTCTGCAGAAGGTCATCATTTGAACAACTCGTCGTTACTGCTGCACCTATCAAAGCACAGCCTACCCATGACGATAGTAATCGTAAAGTCTTTATAAACATATATCTCTTGTTCGTTAAGTGTGTTTTACCTTATATATATGGAGTCTATTCGCTCCAATTATGATTTATATTCGACGCATCATCATCGTCCCACAAGAAGGTTTTCTTTGCGTCACCAGCACCTTCTCCAGCGTTGATTCTGCCAGCATTGCCGCTTGCATTGACCAAAATAGTCTCCGCATAAGTATTCAATACATTACATTCTGGCTTAACATACACATTACGCCTTGTAAGTTCTTTCTTCTTCATCAATTAAAATGGATTACTATATTACTCTTTACGTCTACGAGCATTTCACATAAAATACCATCGTAGTTTCAGTTCTTGGGTTAATTCCGGTACAAAGTTAAGAAAAAAAACGAAAGTAACAAACACTATAACAGAATAATAGAACGTTATGGCGTTTATTACTTCCTACTCATATACTTGTTATTGAGAGCTTATCGACGCTTAATAATCACATAAATGATAACAGGTGCACCGATGAGAGGCGTAACAGCATTAAGGGGAATTATACCTAATTCTCCAGGAAGATAACAGATAAGGTTGCAGAATAAAGCAATTACCGCACCTGTTAGCACTGTTCCAGGAAGGAGAATCTGATGGTTCTCCGTATGCAATAATAATCGGGTCATGTGAGGTATAGCCAAACCAAGGAAAGAGACAGGTCCACAGAAGGCTGTTATTACGGCTGTCAATAAACCGACTGTCACGAGTAATAGGTTACGTATCTGGCGGATATTGATACCTAGACTTTCTGCGTATTGAGTGCCTAAGAGCATAATGTTGAGGGGCTTTATTAAGAATATGGAGGCTATGATACCAACCAAACAGAGTAAAGCAAAGAGCAACATGTGATCCATTGATACACCTCCAAAGTTGCCCATACCCCATACCATATAACTCTTTACCCCTTCTTCTGAAGCAAAGAAGTTCAATAACGCCACAGCTGATGAGGAGACATAGCCCACCATCAGACCAACGATAAGCAATAGTACACTGTTCCTTACCATAGTCGAAAGAAACAGAATAATCATCGTAACGACTATTGCTCCAATGAATGCAGACGTAAGAATAGCAAGGAAACCTGATACGGTAAATAGGGTTGTTGACAAACTCCCACCTAAGAATAACATCACGATTGCCACACCTAACCCTGCTCCCGAGCTGATTCCGAAGACATCTGGGCCAGCCAAAGGATTACGGAATGCCGTTTGAAGCATTAGACCACAGACTGCCAGCGACGCCCCACATAGCATTGCTGTTAAGGCTTGAGGAAGTCGATTCTCCATTACGATATACTTCCAACTCTCCTTACCTTCGAACTTATCAAAGAGTATGTCGCAGACATCGGCTAATGGGATTCTCACCGAACCCACTATAAGATTCATGGCAAACAGCATGATTATGCCAGCCACTAACAACAGGATGATACTGACGTTCCTCTTCATCATTTAAGTTTCTTATAATAACGCATTGCACCTAAATGCAAGTCGGGATGGAAGAGTTGGATCAAGTCAGATAGCAGCCAATCTGGTCGCCAACTGACTTCCTCAAAGTAGGGTATTCTATCCACCTTACAGCCATAAACCTCTCCTGTTTTATAAGGCTTCAACGCTCCATAGCCTTGATACTCCGCCAATAAGGTATTCAAACTGAAGTTTCCATTATAACAGAGAATCCAGAAGTCACTGTCTCCAAACTTATCTAATATCGTCTCAAAGGGCATTGAAAGACTACCGCTATGTTTGTCCTGCGCATAAGCATAAGAACCATTGGCATCCTTATACAATAAGCCCACACTACTCTCTCCACCAGGCAAATACCAAACGGCACCAACTTTCCTATCTGGCAAGACACTTCGCTTCACCTTGCTCTTCTTCGCCTTTGCACTCAAAGCCTTATAGTTCTGCTCTACAACCGCAAACAAGGAGTCTGCTTCATGCTCACGACCATATAACATTCCATAGAACTTCATCCATTCAGCACGCCCTAAGGCTGAACGTTCCATATAATCGGCACACTCAATAATGGGTACGCCAATCTCTTCCAATCGTCCATAACCACCACTATTCTCAAAAGGAGAAAGCAGGATAGCATCGGGCTTTATGTCTATAATATGTTCTACATCGGGCTTCATCGACTCACCACAATTAGCAATCTCTCCCTTCCGTGCTCGCTGTTGAACATCAGGGATAAGCATATACTTCAAATCGGCAACACCCACAATAGCTTTCTGAGCATGTAACATCTCTAGAAGATTCGCATGAGCCGTCGTAAACACAACGCTTCGCTGGATCGGAACATCCACACGTACTCCATCCGAGATATTCTCCGACTCAACATTACGTGGCATGAGGTAATATGTTTGTAGGACTGTTCCTTTCTTCCAAGGGTTCAGCAACTTTACAACAACATAACCATCCTTATGCTCCATTGTGATATTCCGAGCATATTTAAACCCTGTCTCCCCTATTTCTTCGTTTGCTTTTTGCTGTCGAAGACTACAAGAAACCAACAATGAGAAACAAAGAACAAGTACTGATAATTGGCGCATAACTTAGAAAATTGATATGCAAAAATACAAAAAATCAAGTATTCTCTTGCCCATTAAGGATATTTTTTATATTTTCGTCCGCGTATTACTAAACAACCTAAAACATTAATCTAAACAACTCGCACCATGGCTGAAGAAAAGTCTAATGCACTTAGTAGCCACGTCGAAACAAAACATGTTTGGCAGCTATTGGCTATTATCATTGTAACAACTATCGTTTGGAACCTTCCAACAAGTGCTTTCGGTATTGATGGATTAACCATCGTACAACAACGCATCATTGCAATCTTCGTATTTGCTACCCTATCGTGGCTGACGGAGTGTATCCCGGCGTGGGCAACCTCGCTAAGTATCATGTCTATCATGTGTGTCACCGTTTCGAAGAATTCTTTCGGGATATTCAAAGGTGATGGAGTTGGGGAATTACTCGACTCGGAGGAGATTATGGCATCCTTTGCTGATCCAATCATTATGCTCTTCCTTGCAGGCTTCATCCTAGCGATTGCCGCTTCTAAGTCGGGACTTGACACGCTATTGGCACGTAACCTTATCAAGCCTTTCGGAAACAAGAGTGAGAATGTTCTTTTGGGCTTCCTACTTATCACAGGACTCTTCTCAATGTTCATCTCGAACACAGCCACAGCTGCCTTAATGCTTACCTTCCTTACCCCTGTCTTTGCAGCGCTGCCTGCTAATGGTAAGGGACGCATTGCCTTGACAATGTCTATCCCTATTGCAGCCAACCTCGGCGGTATGGGAACACCGATTGGAACACCTCCCAACCTCATTGCACTTAAATATCTCAATGACCCAGCAGGTCTTAACATGAATATCGACTTCATGCACTGGATGGCATTCATGGCGCCACTTGTAATCGTCTTACTCCTTCTCTCATGGAGAATAATCCTCCACTTCTTCCCATTCACACAGAAGACTATCCACTTGAAAATTGATGGTGAGGTGCATCGTGGATGGCGAATGTGGGTAGTTATCATTACCTTCATTGTCACAATCCTTCTATGGGTTATTCCAAAGAAAATCACAGGCATTGACACCAACACAGTCTCAATGATTCCAATGGCAATCTTCGCTGTCACAGGCGTAATCACTGCAAAGGATATGCAGGAGATTAACTGGAGCGTCATCTGGATGGTTGCTGGAGGTTTTGCCATTGGATTGGGCATGAACGGATCAGGTTTGGCTGACGCCGCTATTGAGAGTATTCCGTTCGGCAATTGGAGTCCTATCGTCATCCTTGCCGTCTCTGGTTTGATTTGTTTCTTCCTTTCTAACTTCATTTCAAACACAGCAACTGCAGCCTTGTTAGTTCCCATCCTTGCTGTTGTCTGCCGTGGTATGGGCGATAAGCTTGGTGGTATTGGTGGAACAAGCACCGTCCTCATTGGTATTGCCATTGCAGCATCAACAGCAATGTGTTTACCAATATCAACACCTCCAAACGCCATTGCTTACTCAACGGGCTTAGTAGAGCAGAAGGATATGCTAAAGGCAGGTCTCACCTGCGGACTCGTTTCCCTCATCTTAGGTTACATCCTACTCTATTTCATCGGCGAAATCCACTTCCTTGGTTAAAAGCATAAGCTCTATTCAGAGCGATTAAAACCAATATTTATAAATGTCTCTCTCACGGCATTATCAAACAATCGTTTGGTAGTGCCGTATTCTTATTTTCCTAGCTCCCAACTTATGTCATTGAATAATATGTTCTTCTGTCTAAACCCTATGTTACCATCCCCCTATGTTCGTATGTTACCATGTCTTCCAAACCTATGTCATTAAAAAATATGTTCTTCTGTCCTTCTGTCTAAGCCCTATGTTACCATCCCCCTATGTTCGTATGTTACTATGTCTTCAAATCCCATGTTCTTCTGTCTCACACAAAAGCCCCACCCCGTTAGGCGCCCCCCTCTCTGTAGGAGAGGGGCTGGGGGTGAGGCCGTACCACGGAAGCGAGAGAACCAAATTAATACACTAGTTTTGAAAGACATTAATTTCACAATTAATATAATCGATTGTCTTATTACAGAACGATTGATACCCTGAATCAACCTAAAAAATGCTCCCGTAGTACATATCCTAACTCACCCTACCTGCGGTCCAGGGTGTTCTTCACTCCCCTCGCCTTTTGGAGAGGGGGCGGGGGTGAGGCTTTTTTCCTCTTCATCTTTCTTCCTCAACGATTCGTAGGAGTTTGCAGCCAACTCTCGCTTCAATTCTGTACCAGGAGTGAAGACCACACGAGGCTTAATCGTCTCGGTCTTAAAAGCTTTTTCCGTTTCCGCACCTTTGCTCGACAACGTGACACGCATTGAGCCGAAATTACCTAGCTGAATGCTGAAACCATCACGGAGATAATGTGGCAGACAATCAATAAAGTTATACAACACGTTCGACACATCACCACGTGTCAATGACGAACGTCCAGCAATGTCACGTGCAATGTCATCTAGCGACTTATGCCCAACATTTACCGGATTGGCATAAAACTTCACTTCCTCCCGCTTCTGCGGATTCTTCTTTTGAACTAATTTAA
>NZ_AJIN01000022.1:0-26687 GCF_000257925.1 Prevotella sp. oral taxon 306 str. F0472 | reverse complement strand
CAAGATATACTGCATCAGGGTATGGAAAGAACTTTTCTTACACCTCAACAGCCCCTTTCCATTATCTTCTACCAGGTACTGACGCAAAGAACTTGAAGATGGATATCAGCGAAGGACAAATCTTTTGGAAGAATATGGAGGGTTCTATCAATAGCCTTGTGAGTGCTGGTAAGGTCTTAGAAGCCAATGGAACCTATACAATAGCCGTGAAGATCAAGCCTTACTTCACCTATCTTTTCAGCGACGGAACAACAGGCTTGCTACATAAGAACCCTGGAAAGACACCTGTCGGAGTCGTTGTTGACCCTGTAAACCATCTTGCCGCAGCTATAGAAGAGGCTGGAAACGGAACGAAGTATAAGCTTGCTGAGACATTATATGACTATGTGCATCGAAGCAGTCATCCTATTAGTGATGGGGGAGGGATTGGTGTTAGCTCTGCAAGTAGGTACTATAGAGAGTTCTCAACCAGCGGTTATGACGAGACATGGAATGCTTCTTATGCAGGAGCGGACGTGCTTCCTGCAGATAAAGTAAGAGGTGAGAGTGATAACTTCCCAGCCTTTAAAGCAGCTGCAACATTCCGCCCAACAGCCGTCTTAACTGGTACTTTGGCAACAAAGAAGTGGTTCTTACCCTCTCAAAGAGACTATTTCCATGCTTATGATTTGCTGGGTTTTGCTGATAGAGTGTATATTATAGGGAGGTTAAACAATCGCTACTTGTGGTATGGTTATCTATTCGAATCAGCCTTTACTGCCGTTGGTGGCGTTTCTTTCGTTGGTAATACAGAAGAGAGATTCTATTGGACAAGTACCGATCATAATGGTGGTAGTCGATTCGAAGCAAGCCCTGGATATGTAGGAACTCCTACGAATTACTCATGGTTAAAATATAAGGTTCGATCCTTTGTACAGTACGATTAAATAAGAGGGAACACACTCCTGAAATTAAGGAAGCAGCCTCACCCCCGTCCCCTCTCCGAATGGAGAGGGGAGTGAATACTGCTGTTTGCAAGTGAAGGAAAGCCTCACCCCCAACCCCTCTCCGAATGGAGAGGGGAGTGAATACTATTGTTTGCAAACAAAGAGGGTGTTTCTTCGATGCAAGGAGAGGCTCTCTTCTATGCAAAGAAACGCCCTTCTCGATTAGAGAAGGGCGTTTCCTTTAATTCTAGAATATGATTACCTCTATTCCCCCTAACCATCCTCTCCCATTCTACTAGCAGTTTTCACTCCCCTCTCCATTCGGAGAGGGGGCGGGGGTGAGGCTGTAGATGGGCTGGTGGTGAGCCTGTTGTTGGCTGGTGATAGGCTTTGGTTGGGTTTGTGCTGCACCTGTTTTTATTCTCACTTGATTACAATAAAAGGGGAGGGGAGAGCGTTATATGATAGTTATGATAGGTAAGTATCTGAAAACAAGTATATTATTTGTGTTCTTCCTGATGGTTACGCAGGTAGCTATTGGTCAGTCTTTTACGTTGCAAGGGAAGGTGTCTGACAAAGATGGAAACCCCATTGAATTGGCGTCCGTGATGGTTGTTTCGCAAGGAAAGTTGGCTATGACGAACCTAAAAGGCGAATTTCACATGCAGTTACACAGCGAGGATTCGGTGAAAGTACGCTTTTCGATGATTGGTTATAAGAGTAAGGAGCGGGTGCTCCGACGCCCACAAGGCAAGCAGACCATGCTCGTTCAGCTCCTTGATGACAATGAGATGCAGGAGGTGGTAGTAGAGGGTAAGACCAAGCAACATGGTACGACCGAGGAACTCGACGTCGATAAGGTGAAGCAGGGGCCCTCTGCTTCGGGCAATGCAGTCGAAGAGATGGTGCAGACGCAAGCAGGTGTCTCCACTCATTCCGAACTCTCCTCGCAATACAATGTGCGTGGTGGAACGTTCGATGAGAACTCTGTCTATATCAATAACATTGAGGTCTATCGCCCCTTCCTGGTACGTAGTGGGCAGCAGGAGGGCTTGTCTATCATAAATCCTGACATGGTTCAGAGTGTCGGCTTCTCAACTGGTGGCTTTGAAGCAAAGTATGGTGACAAGATGAGTTCAGCCCTCGACATCACTTACAAGCGTCCGAAACGAACCGAAGCGAGCCTCACTGCCTCCTTACTTGGAGCCAGTGCGTACCTTGGAATAGCGTCAAAGAAGTTCACTTGGACTAATGGTGTGCGTTATAAAACGAACCGTTATCTACTCGGATCGTTGCAGACTAAGGGTGAATATAAGCCCTCGTTTTTGGATTATCAAACCTATCTTTCATGGCAGCCCAGCAAGCGCTGGCAGATAGACTTTATAGGAAATATATCGGACAATCACTATAACTTCCAACCAGAAGACCGTGAGACGAACTTCGGGACACTGCAGAATGTGAAGAAGTTCCGTGTTTACTTCGATGGACAAGAGAAGGATCTCTTCCGCACTTACTTTGGTTCTCTCTCCATCACACGCCATCTCTCACCTCGAACAGACGTATCGCTCTTGGCGTCGGCATTCTCAACAAAGGAGCAGGAACGCTATGATATACAGGGACAATACTGGCTTACGCAGACCGAGACATCGGAGAATCTTGGTGTGGGAACCTATATGCAGCATTCGCGCGACTACCTGAATGCGAATGTGAAGAGCCTCAAATTGATGTTACAACATCGAACGGGTAAGCATAAGATAGAGGGTGGTGTGACCTATAAGGTGGAGCAGGTTAAGGAGAATTCAGCCGAGTATGAGTATCGTGATTCGGCTGGTTATAATGTGCCACATACTGGTCGGGATCTTCGCATGATATACTCCCTTCGTGCGAAGAACGATCTGAATGCTAAGCGAACAGAAGCCTATCTGCAAGACACATGGAACTTCCAAACACGTGATTCAGTGCCAACGCTCTTCACATTCAACTATGGTGTGCGTTTCGCCCATTGGTCGTTTAATGGCGAGAGCATCGTCTCTCCACGTGCTTCCCTTACCATTACTCCTGGCAAGAATCGCAATCTTAGCTTCCGAATAGCAGGTGGTTTGTATTATCAAGCACCGTTCTATAAAGAGTTGCGAGACACCTCCGTGGTGAATGGCATCACCTATGCAACCCTGAACCAAAGCGTCCGTTCGCAACGATCCATCCATGCTTTGGCGTCCATGTCCTATCGTTTTGAGATGATGGGTAGACCATTTAAGTTCACTGCTGAGGCTTATTACAAAGCCTTGTCACAGCTCGTACCTTATTCAGTAGACAATGTGAAGGTCACATACTACGGCGATCAGCAAGCCACGGGACATGCAACAGGATTAGATCTAAAGCTCTTTGGCGAGTTTGTTCCTGGTACTGATTCATGGTTGACACTAAGTGTTATGAACACAAGAATGCGCCTAAATGGAAAGAGCATACCGCTCCCGACCGACCAACGATATGCACTGAATCTATACTTCACAGACTATTTCCCGGGTACGACGAGATGGCGAATGTCACTCAAGTTAGCCTATGCGGACGGGCTTCCCTTCGCAACTCCTCACCAGGAACTAGAGAACAACTCCTTCCGAGCACCAGCCTATAAGCGGGCGGATATAGGTATGAGTTATCGTCTACTAGACAATCATGATGGTAGTAGAAACACGATATTCAAGAACGTTTGGATTGGGCTTGATTGCCTTAACCTATTCGGTATCAACAACGTTAACTCATACTATTGGGTGACCGATATAGCCGGTCAGCAATATGCCGTACCGAACTTTCTTACGGGTCGCCAGATTAATGGTAGGGTGACAGTAGAGTTCTAGTTCTCATATTCCGTAGGGTCTTTAACCCCAGCATCAGCGAATGCCTCTTTGCGTTCCACACATGTTCCACACTTTCCACAGTGCATCTCTGACCCCTTATAACAGCTCCATGTCTTGGCGTAATCAATGCCTAGAGCATCGCCACGACGCACGATGTCAGCCTTAGAAATGTTCGTGTAAGGAGCCTCGACACGCACATCAACGAAGGTGCCAGCCGATGTTGCCTTATCCATGGCATCGATGAACTCGGGTCGACAATCAGGGTAAATCGTGTGGTCGCCACCATGATTTGCAATATAAACACGCTTTAGTTCGTGGCTTTCCGCTATACCCGTAGCAATCGCCAACATGATTCCGTTGCGGAAAGGAACCACTGTCGACTTCATGTTCTCCTCCTCATAATGCCCCTCGGGGATGGCTTCTGCACCTTCAAGTAGCGAACTCTTGAAGTACTGGTGCATGAACGTTAAGGGTATAGTTATGTGTGGTATGCCCAGCTTCTGACAGTGGTATTCAGCATAAGGTAACTCCTTCTTGCCATGGTTCTGACCGTAATCAAACGATATAGCTAAGGCTATTGTCTCCGCCTTGTCATATAATAAGGTGATGGAATCAAGGCCTCCACTGACGATAATAACAGAATCTTTCATATCCAACGAATTAATCAATAACAATATAGCTCAGTGCTAACTGCGCTTTACAAAATACCCGATTAAGGGTAAACCATACGTGCAAAATTACAAAAAAGATACTAATCTCTTCCCTAATTCATCGAAAAGTAGTATTTTTGCGGTAGGTTAGTAATCACATTAAAAAGTATATATAAAGAGATGAAAATTAATGATTTCAACTTCGCCGGACATAAGGCTATCGTCCGCGTAGACTTCAATGTGCCATTAGATGAGCATGGTCATGTAACAGACGACACACGTATTCGCGGTGCTCTTCCTACCTTGAAGAAGGTGTTGGAGGATGGTGGTGCCCTCATCATGATGAGCCACATGGGTAAACCAAAGGGTAAGGTTAAACCAGAACTATCATTGAGTCAGATCGTAAAGAACGTTAGTGATGCCTTAGGAGTTGATGTTAAGTTCGCTAAGGACGCTGGTAATGCTGATGCAGAGGCAGCTGCCTTGAAGCCAGGTGAGGCTCTCTTGTTGGAGAACCTACGCTACTATCCTGAAGAGGAAGGTAAGCCAGTAGGTGTTGAAAAGGGCACTCCTGAGTATGACGCAGCCAAGGCTGAGATGAAAGAACGCCAGCAGAACTTTGCAAAGAAACTTGCTTCTTACGCTGACGTGTACGTTAATGACGCCTTTGGAACAGCCCATCGCAAGCACGCATCAACGGCTGTTATCGCTGATTACTTCGATGCTGACCATAAGATGTTGGGCTTCCTTATGGAGAAGGAAGTTACTGCCATCGATAACGTCCTACGTAATGCTAAGCACCCATTCACAGCCATCATCGGTGGTTCAAAGGTAAGTTCTAAGCTCGGAGTAATCAAGAACCTCCTTGACAAAGTGGACAATCTTATCATCGGCGGAGGTATGGGTTACACCTTTATCAAGGCTCAGGGCGGTAAGATCGGTAAGTCTCTTCACGAGGATGACCTTATGCCAGAGGCATTGAATGTGATAGCTGCTGCGAAGGAGAAGGGCGTTAACCTCTCATTGTCAGTGGCTACTGTTTGTGGTAAAGAGTTCTCTAATGACACTGAACGTAAGGTGTTCCCAATCGATCAGATACCTGATGAGTGGGAGGGAATGGACGCTTCTGAAGAGAGCATTGAGGCTTGGAAGAAGATCATTCTAAGCTCTAAGACCATCCTTTGGAACGGTCCTGTAGGTGTGTTCGAGTTGGAGAACTTTGCTAAAGGAACAGGCGAGATCGCTAAGACCGTAGCACAGGCAACACAAGAGAACGGTGCTTACTCACTCGTTGGTGGTGGTGACTCTGTAGCCGCAGTCAATAAGTTTGGACTTGCAGATAAGGTTTCTTACGTATCTACAGGTGGTGGTGCTATGCTCGAGGCAATCGAGGGTAAGGTACTTCCAGGAGTAGCTGCAATCAATAAGTAAGCGCATTTCTTGCACTTAGATATATAAGCCGTCGTTCCGTAGGGGGCGACGGCTTTTTTGCTAAATGACCCCTTCAACCTAAATAATGAGTATTAAGAACCTAATAATGAGTAGTTTATCGTTACTATCGGGACTATCTGCAAATGCGTTCACAACCGATAGTTTGACACAGATGAAAGGATTTCCTACGACCGAAACGGGTATCGAACAAGGTGTATCAGCCTGTTTCGCAGGACATATAGGAGCGTATATTGTGATGGCAGGAGGCTGCAATTTCCCTGTTAACACGCTCGCTCCCGACAGCAAGAAGAAGTTTTATAAAGGTATATACAGCGCACGTTCCACCACAGGCGACCAACTGACATGGACGCAGATAGGCTCCCTGCCCGAGCCAATCGCTTATGGTGTTGCCGTGTCATGTGCGGACGGAATGATCATAGCAGGCGGTCAGAACGAGAGCGGAAGCAAGCATGGTGTCTATCGCATTACGCTCGCTAAGGATGGTCAAGCACGTGTGACTGCTCTCCCCTCTATGCCTTGCAAGGTGGATAATATGGCTGGCGCACTCGTCGGTCGACACCTGTATATCGTTGGCGGAATGGTAGATGGAAAGGCAAGCAATCGTGTGTTATGCCTCGACTTAGACCATCTCAATCGTGGATGGAAGGACATTCAACCCTTTCCCGGACTACCTCGTGTACAGCCGGTAGCCGGTTCTTTAGGCGAAAGAAAACTCTGTCTTTTCGGTGGATTTGCCCCTGCTACAAGCGAGAAAGAGGCACAGTTGGCTATGGATGGCTACCTCTTTGATGAAGAGAGCGGCACTTGGAAAAACCTCGATTGCCCTAAGGATGAGGCTGGCGAAGACCTCTTTGTGGGTGGCGGAGCAGCTATCAACATAGCAACTGACCATCTCTTGGTCACGGGCGGAGTAAACAAAGACATCTTCCTAGCGGCTGTCAATCATCCACAACCCGACTATCTCTCTCACCCGATAGCGTGGTATCAGTTCAACCCTTACACCTTATTATATAATGAGGGTGGTTGGCAAGTATTGTCGAAACATACGGAAACAGCACGTGCGGGTGCTGCCATGGTCAAAACCGAGGATGGTGTCTTTGTCATCGGAGGTGAGTTAAAACCCCGTGTAAGAAGCAATCAGATTGTAAAATACCCCGAACAAGCTCCACACAAACGTGAGATAAAATAACAAACAGCGGTAAAAACCTATCAATGAAGAAGTATTATCCTTGGGTGCTTGTCGCCCTCTTATGGTTCGTAGCACTCCTGAATTACATGGACCGACAGATGTTGTCCACCATGCAAGAGGCTATGAAAGTAGATATTAGTGAGTTAAATCAAGCCGAAGCATTCGGTGCTTTGATGGCAGTCTTCCTTTGGATCTATGGCATTGTAAGCCCCTTTGCAGGTATTATAGCCGACAGGATGAGCCGTAAGTGGCTCGTCGTCGGTAGCATATTCGTATGGTCTGCGGTCACATTCCTTATGGGTTATGCCCACAACTTCACGCAGCTTTACTGGCTAAGAGCCTTTATGGGCATTAGTGAAGCACTCTATATCCCTTCTGCCCTGTCGTTAATTGCCGACTGGCATGAGGGTAAGTCGCGCTCATTAGCTATCGGAATCCACATGACCGGACTCTATGTTGGACAGGCGATAGGCGGCTTTGGAGCCACACTCGCAGCCATGCTCTCATGGAATGCGGCGTTCCATTGGTTCGGCGTTATCGGTATTATCTATTCAGTCGTACTCCTCCTCTTACTCAAAGAGAATCCGAAACATTCGCAGAAAACGCCCACCGCAAATGGAGAAAAGCCCTCACGCAACCCGTTCCGAGGCTTATCTGTGGTCTTCTCAACGTGGGCATTCTGGGTAATATTGTTCTATTTCGCTGTACCTAGCCTCCCCGGATGGGCAACGAAGAACTGGTTACCAACGCTCTTTGCCGATAATTTGAACATACCAATGGCTAGTGCGGGACCTATATCGACCATTACTATTGCCGTATCGTCCTTTGTTGGCGTCATTCTTGGAGGTATCCTCTCCGACAGATGGGTGCAGCGCAATATCCGTGGAAGAGTTTATACGAGTGCTATTGGGCTTGGTTTGACCGTCCCAGCATTGATTCTCTTGGGCTTTGGACATAGTCTCATCGCAGTCGTTGGGGCTGGACTATGCTTCGGAGTGGGCTATGGTATCTTTGATGCGAACAATATGCCGATCCTTTGCCAGTTCATTTCTTCAAAGTACCGAAGCACTGCCTATGGTATAATGAACATGACGGGCGTCTTTGCCGGGGCTGCCGTTACACAAGTGTTAGGTAAGTGGACCGATGGAGGAAACCTTGGGTTGGGCTTTGCCCTATTAGGAGCTGTGGTGGTGCTAGCCCTCATCTTGCAGCTTTCTTGTCTACGACCAACGACAGACAATATGGAATAGTAATACATTAAAATATAGTTATGGAAAAGATTATTGGACTTATCGATGCACCATTCACACCCTTTCATGCGAATGGCGATGTCAATCTCGAACCTATCGAGAAGTATGCAGCTATGTTGCAGAAGAATGGTTTGAAAGGTGTATTCATCAATGGTTCTTCAGGCGAAGGATATATGCTTACAACCGAAGAACGTATGCAGTTGGCAGAGAGATGGGTACAAGTAGCCCCCGAAGGGTTTAAGGTCATCGTACACGTGGGGAGCTGTTGTCTGCGTGAGAGTGTTAAGTTGGCAAAGCATGCCGAGCACATTGGTGCGTGGGGAATAGGCGCAATGGCACCTCCATTCCCTAAGATTGGTCGTATCGAGGAGTTGGTGAAGTATTGCGAAACCATTGCTTCGGCAGCCCCTTCCTTACCGTTCTATTATTATCACATCCCAGCCTTCAACGGCGCTTTCTTGCCTATGCTTGACTTGTTGAAAGCCGTTGATGGACGCATAGAAAACTTTGCTGGAATCAAGTACACCTTCGAGAGTCTCTATGAGTACAATCAGTGTCGTTTGTATAAAGAAGGCAAGTATGACATGCTTCATGGTCAAGACGAAACAATCCTCCCAAGCCTTGCTCAGGGTGGAGCACGTGGTGGCATTGGTGGTACAACGAACTATAACGGGCGCGAGCTGACGGGTATCATTGAGGCATGGAACGCTGGCGACATCGAGACAGCACGTGAGAAACAGAACTTCTCACAGGCAGTGATCAATGTTATCTGTCACTTCCGTGGTAACATCGTAGGCGGTAAGCGCATCATGAAACTGCTCGGTTTCGACCTCGGACCGAACCGTGTTCCCTTCCAAAACATGACCGATGAAGAGGAAGCACGTATGCAGAAAGAACTCGAGGAGATTGGTTTCTTCGAGAGGTGTAATAGGTTTTAAGTTACCCCACCCAGCCTCCCCCAAGGGGAGGAGTGCCTAACGGGAGCAGGTGAGAAGAAGCCTCACAACAGTCCAACCACAGCCTATCACTAGCCCATCTACAGCCTCACCCCCGTCCCCTCTCCGAATGGAGAGGGGCGTGAATACTATTAGTAGGATGTGAGAGGATGGTAAGTGGGAATAGAGGTAATTGTATTCTAGAATTAAAGGAAACGCCCTTCTCCAATCGAGAAGGGCGTTTCCTTATGTCGAGAAGAGCCTCTCCTTGCATCAAAGAAACGCCCCCTTTATTTGCAAACAATGGTTTTCACTCCCCTCTCCATTCGGAGAGGGGTTGGGGGAGAGGCTTTATTTGGGCTGGGGGAGAGACTTCTTCTCACTTGTTCCTGTTAGGTGTTCCTCCCCTTGGGGGAGGTTAGGTGGGGTTATTCCATTCGGAGAGGGGGCGGGGGTGAGGCTGTTTTCTTTTCACTACCCACCCCATAATTATAGACGAAATATGTCTTTTTAATAATGAAAAGATTATAAATTCGTTTTTTTTTCGTACTTTTGCAGTCGGATAATGATAGAAGAGTAATATCAAAGAAGGAGTTCTTTTAAGATTGTAATAAGAGTTATAGCGAAAACAATTAACCATTATGAGCGAATCAAGTGATGGTATTCAGTTTAAGTGACGGCTATTTTTCGATTAGTAAAAGATTGTTTTTTGATTAGTAAGTAAATATTAATTATAGAGAAAGATGCACAAGATGAATTTTCTCCAACGTATTACCTGTGTTCTTATTCTGAACCTTTTATGCTTTGGACCATTATGTCTTCCAGCTTCAGCACAGGACTTCGATAGTGCGAAGGTAACGCTTTCTTTGCAGGATGCAACAATCGAATCCTTTGCAAATGAGGTTGCTAAGCAAACGGGTCTAGTAGTGAAATTTGCTGACGAGGATGTTAAGTCGCTCAAAGGAGTAACCCTTTCCGTTCGCGACCAGTCAGTCACAAGTTTATTGGTGAGCCTCTCCAATCAACTTCCGTTTACTTATTCGGTTGATGGAAACACCCTCACCTTTGCCAAGAAGGTAGTTGCTCAACGCAAAGGAACCATCAAAGGTCAGGTTACTGACGCCGATGGCGAGCCAATCATTGGTGCCATAGTCCGCATGGAAGGCGTTAATGGAGGCTTCGTAACCGATATCAATGGTGAATACCAGATACAAACGGATCAGAAGGAGGCGCACCTTACGGTGTCCTACATCGGTTATAAGACCGTAACAAGGACTGTTAAGAATGGAGCAGCAGCCAACTTCACCTTGAGAGAGGACTCTAAAGAGATGCAGGAGGTTGTTGTTACGGGTTATCAAACTAAGAACAAGAACTCGTTTACGGGCTCTCAAGTAGCCGTGACACGCGATCAGTTGATGAATGTGGGTACGAAGAATGTGTTGCAAAGTATATCTTCCTTCGTGCCAGGTATGGTCATCGCCGATGATAACCTCAAGGGTTCTGACCCTAACAAGGTGGCAGATATCAATATTCGTGGGCGTGCCACCTTTGAGGGACAGGCTAATACTCCAGTCTATGTAGTCGATGGTGCACAGGTAACAGCAGAGTATGTTGCCGACATGGATATGAATGATATCGAGACAGTAACCGTCTTGAAGGATGCTTCAGCGTCTGCCCTTTATGGTGCGAAGGCGTCAGCTGGTGTGATTGTCATCACTACCAAGACCTTGAAAGGTGGTAAACTGAAATTGAATTATAGTGGGACTGTTCGTTTGTCAACGCCAGACTTGCATGATTATCACCTCTTGAATGCTCGTCAGAAACTTGAGTATGAGCGTTTAGCAGGCTTGTTCACTGATACAGACCCAACCCGTCAGTACCAGTACGACCGCGACTATGCACGTATCTATAACGATGTTCAGCGTGGAGTAGAGACCGATTGGCTATCGAAACCATTGCGTAATGCCTTCTCACAATCGCATAGCTTGAGTATAGATGGTGGTGATGAGCGTGCCAAATATAACCTTGGAGTACGTTATGGAAAGGACTCCGGAGTGATGAAAGGGTCTGATCGTACCCGCTTATCAACCAACTTCCGCCTCTCATATAACGTCTCGGGCAAGTTCTTCATATCGAATAATTCAACGTTAACATCGGTTACTAATCATGAATCACCGTATGGTGACTTCTCCGATTGGGTAAAGATGAACCCTTATGAAAACCCTTACGATGCCGACGGGCAGTTGCGTTCTTCGCTCTATCATGACCTTGCCAACCCCTTGTATGACGCTTCGTTAGGTAGTTACAACAAGTCGAATAACTTCGACTTCCTCAATACCACGAGTGTTCAGTTATGGTTTGGTGATAAGGTGCGATTGGATGGTGACTTCACAATCGACCGCAGTAAGCAAGACAGACGAGTGTTTACTTCACCTTTCTCATACAATGAGAAGATCTCAAAAGCAGTCAATCAGCGAGGCTCCTTATCGGATAACTGGACCAATACAACCACCTTCCAAGGTAAGGTAATGCTGTCTTATAACAACTACTTCTTCAAGAAGTTGTTCTTAACAGCTATGGGTGGTAGTAGTATGGAGTCGACTTCTACAGACGTAGCAGGCTATCGCTCCGTTGGATTCTACTCTGACCAGTTGGGTCATCCAGCCTTTGCTACCTCTTATGATACCAATAGTCACCCTAGTGGTTCAGATACAGAAACAAGGGGAGTAGGCTTCTTTGTGAATGCAAACACTATATGGGATAACAAGTACTTCCTCGATCTCATCTATCGTTATGAAGGCTCTTCTCGATTCGGAAAGAACCAACGCTTTGCCCCATTCTGGAGTGTTGGAGGTGGTTGGAACATCCATAATGAGAAGTTCATGAAGGGTACTCCCATTCAATTACTCAAGTTGCGTGCTAGCATAGGATACCTTGGTAACATCAACTTCAACCCTTATCAGTCATTAACAACGTATAGTTACAACAGCTCTTACTTCTATGGTAAGGGTACAGGTGCCACACCTATTACTATAGGTAACCCCGACTTGAAGTGGGAACGCACGTTGAGTACGAATATCGGTGTCGACTTCACCGCTTTCCATGGGCGTATCGACCTCTCTGCCGACTACTATATCAAGAATACAGATAACCTGCTTTTGGATATAACCAAGGCACCATCAGTAGGTGTATCCACCTCTCGTGAGAATATTGGAGAGGTTCAGAACACAGGTTTCGAGCTTCGTGTTCGCACCTTCCCAATACAGACAAAGGACTGGCAATGGTCGCTTGGTTTCACCTATGCATATAATAAGAATAAGATCAAGAAGATAAGTAATGCGCTCCGTGCACTCAATGAGCAGAACCTCGCAAAGGGTGGTGTTGCACCACTCCCAGTATATGAGGAAGGTCAGTCATTGTCTGCTTTGAAGGTTGTTCCATCCGCTGGTATCGACCCAGTAACAGGTCAGGAAATCTTCATCAAGCGTGATGGTAACTATACATTTACCTATGATCCGAATGACAAAGTAATCTTTGGTGATACGAACCCAATCGGTATTGGAGCCATCAACTCCTACCTTACTTATAAGCGATTTGCCCTTAGCTGTACCTTCCAATACTCATTTGGAGGAGCCTTGTATAACGAGACTCTCGCTACAAAGGTAGAGGGTGCTAACCCTAAGTATAACGCTGATGAGCGTGTACTTCAGGACAGATGGAAGACGCCAGGGACGATTGCTAAGTACAAGCGAATTGATGATACGGCAACACCTTATCAAACATCTCGCTTCGTACAGATGAACAATTACCTGCGAATGAGCAGTTTGGCATTGTCTTACGAGGTTCCAACAACATGGATACAGAAGTACGGCTTGAGACGTATGTACCTCGAGTTCCTCACCAATGACCTCTTCTATCTATCCTCAGCAAAGCGTGAGCGCGGTCTAAACTACCCTTACGATAGAAGTTTCGAGTTCTCTTTAAGATTCTCACTTTAATACGATTAGACAAGAAATGAATATGTTGACAAAATATATAGGGGCTGCGGTGGTACTTGCACTACTGACCTCTTGCAATGACTTCTTGGATGTTCAACCCAAAGGACAGAACACCGAAGACCAGATGTTTACGACTATCACGGGTTATGAAGATGCTATGTTTGGTGTTTATGGCAAGTTAGCTTCCTCCAACCTGTATGGTGAGAGCCTCTCATGGGGGCTTGTTGACAAGCTCGGACAGGAGTTTGGTTATGATAATTCGCAGGATGTGAGCTATTATCTGAACCGTTACCAATATACCAACCAGCAGGCTCGTTTGCAGACAGATGCCATCTGGAAGAACATGTATAGCAATCTCGCAAATGTCAACAACGTGTTGCGACACATGAATGATATCAGTAGTGCGCCTCAAGAGAGACGCCTCATACATGGTGAAGCATTGGGTTTGCGTGCCTTTATGCACTTCGATTTGGCTCGCTTATACTGTACTGACTATACCCGAAGTGACGCCAATACGTTAGGTTTACCATACGCAACTGAGTTCAATCTAAAGAACCGCTCGCGTTATAGTTTGCATGATACTTTCAAGTTAATCATGGGTGATTTGAATGCTGCCGACTCGCTATTGTCAGATGATAATAACGTCACTTACAATAACGTTTTACAGCGTGATTATCATCAAGACCGCGTCATCTTTTTCAATAAATATGCGGTGAAAGCAACGAAAGCACGCGTTTACTATGCTATGGGCAATAAGTCAGAAGCAGCCAAGTATGCACGTGAAGTCATCAATGCAACACAGAACTTTAAGCTGAACACAACGACTTCTATCGATTCAATTATGCGTTTCCCAGCTAATAAAGAGATGATATTTGGCGTTTATGCAGCCGATCGTTCAGGTGCTATTCGTTCTGCTTTTCTGCGTGCAACAGGTGCTGGTACGTTTACTGAAGGGCGTCGTGATGCACGAAGTCTCTATGAGACAGACCACTTCACAGCCACTAGCTCCGATGCAAGATACAGCTCGTTCTTCAGAGAAAACACCTCTTCGGGTGCATCAACATTCTCTTTTATACGCTTCATACAGAACGATGCAGAGGCAAACAACAATACTCTCAAGGGCTTTGTACTGATTAGTCTGCCAGAGATGTACTATATCTTGAGTGAAAGTGTGTATGACACGAACAAGACAGAGGCTATTTCTCTGCTTAATGCAGTGAGGAAGAGTAGGGGACTTGGCGATGTCGATGCATCGAAAGTGAGCACACGTGAACTCTTCGAACAGGAGATGATGCGTGAACGTATGCGTGAGTTCCCTGGTATGGGACAGTCATTCTATGCGTTAAAGCACTATAATCGCAGCTTTACAGACTTCCGCAACGTTGATACCTATCAGCCTTCTGATGCCATCTTCAACCTCCCTTGGCCTGATGTGGAGAATGAGTATGGTAACAAGGAAGTACACAAATTATAAAAGATAAGGGCTAATAAGGTCTTTGTGGAGCGAAAGACTCTTTCGCTAACCACGCTGACCAGCCCTCATACAAAGTATATTGATACAATCAACTAGAATTTAATAGATTATGTATAAGTCAATCATAAACTTCTTTGCCATTGGTGTTATTGCCTTGTCATGGCAGGCATGCTCTGGTATAGATTACGATGGGGAATATTCTAAAGAAGGTGATTTTGAAGGCAATAATCAGGTGTATTTTGCTTTGAAGAATACTTCTGACACCTTATATAATTACTCTTTTGGAACCGCACCAACTAGTGTGACACGTGATACGGTAGCTGTTACAGTAAAGCTCGCAGGCGTTAAAAAGTCCACAGCTCAGCACTTTAAGGTAGTCGTTGACCCTAGTAGTTCGGCTCAAGCAGGTGTACACTATGAGGCCTTGAATAGCGATCAGATCATTCCAGCCGATAGTCTTTCAGCAACGTTCCCAGTGGTGTTGTTGCGTCAAAACTTGAGTAGTACGCAGAATGATAACATACGAATTGTATTGCGTTTAGAGGCTACCAACGATTTAGGAGTTCGTTTCCCGAATATGACCAAGCGTATTATCACCTTCGATAATGTACTCGAGAAGCCTTATTGGTGGGACTATCCAATAATGAAGGCAATGGGTCTTCCAGACTATACTCCAGCCAAGTATCGTATGTTGTTGTCGTATTATAACTCTGACCCAAGCCTAATTGTGAATGCAATTCGCAATCCTCGTCAACAGACACAGCTGTATAGAAACATTCAGAAGGTTAAGGCTTATTTCCTAGCAAACCCTGAGTAACAATACAACTAATAGATAACAGATACGGGACATGGTCCCTTCATGGAATAAGAAAGCTACAAGTATGATAAAGAAATATTTATATGTATTGGCACTATCTGCCCTTACCTTCACCTCATGTATTAAGGATGACTCTACTGCGGGGGGCGACTCTGTATCAGTGATAAGTCTTCAGAATCCTCTTGAAAGTACTTACACATTGGATCAGAACGATACTCTTAAGATCAATCCAACCGTCTTGCAGACCAATGGAGACAAACCCCTTACTTATGAATGGGAGGTTAATCATAAGCTAGTATCGAACGATTCGAAGCTAGTCTACCCTTGTAACAAGTCGGGAGAGTACAAAGCTCGCTTGCGTGTAAGCAATGGTCAGAACATTCAAATCTATGAGTTCAATGTCAATGTAGAATATGCTTACACCAAGGGAATCTATCTCTTGGCTGATAACAACAATCAAACCATCTTGTCATACGTCCCAACTGAGGATGTAAAGAAGTCCTTCAAGTTGGATGTATTGGCTGATAACAACCCTAATGTCAGCTTTGGTGCGCCACGCTCAATGGCTTTCAGTAGGACATTCGATAGTCAGAAGGCAAACATCCTGTTCCTTGCTGCAGGTAACCCATCGAAGATTTATCAGCTAGATGGCTATGAGATGGTATCGATCTTCAATACTTCTGTTGGTGAGAAGGTCAATCAGTTAGTGGCAAGTTCGGATGATAGTCGACCCAAGGTGATGGCTATTACAGATCATAACCTCTATTCTCTTGATGTGAATTCAACCAATCTTCGAACACAGACATCACGTTTCAATGGTGCTGTCAGTGGTAACGTCACACTTGCCAATTACATGACTCCATGGTGGAGAGAGGACTTGTTCTATGCACATGGCGATGCTTACTTCGACAATTCACATGGTGCTCTTCTCACAATGGCGATTGAGAACACCTCAATACCAGCCGAGATCCTCAAGGGAACATTCTCTGGTGACACCTTGGTAGGTATGGCTAGCATTAATAGGCAGCGACATCTCGCCCTCATCACATGCCAGAAGAGCACGGGAACATTCTATTTCAACTATATCAACCCAGGCTATTATTCGTCTGACGCAACCAAGCGCATTGCTGCAAATGTACTGTATCGTATAGCTATGCCAGCGTCAACTGGAATTGAAAATGGCTCTGTTGTGCGTTCAGCACGTAGTAAGAACATCGTTTACTACACGAAGGGTAACGCTGTATATGCACATAACGTCCTAGCGAACGGAACCTTTCCTACGGCTCCACTCATTAGTGTTGGCAATAGCACGGAGACGATAGTTGACATGGTATTCTCCGATGATGACAACCTTATATATATAGCAACTAACGACCCATCAAGCACTATGCAGGGCAGTCTTTACTGTTATGACGCACAGACAAATAGCCTACGTTGGTCGAAACAGCATATCACTAAGAGGATTGTGAAGGCACTATACAGAAACAAATAAACATTAATGATAATGAATATCTCACATTGGAAACCATTACTGGGAGGGGCTTTTGCGTTCCTCCTAGTATTGCATGGTACTGTAGTTAAGGCTGATGACAATAAGTCGAAGGACTCTTCTAAAGCCAAGAAGGAGACGAAGTACGATCGACTCTTTAAGGACAAGAAGACCGAGACAGCACGTAGTAAGTTCATCACAGTCTACAAGCAAGACAACAAAATCTACTTTGAATTACCGCGAACACTGCTTAAGAAGCAGATGATATTAGGTGGCACGATCACGTCAACGACTGACCCTACAACGGTGACAGTCGGTTCGACGAGTGCTAACCCAGTACTCTTTTATTTCGACATACAGGATAGCTCGGTGGTAATGAAGACCCCGAACAATGTTCTCTTTCAGTCGAATGCCTCCTCACCAGAGCTTTCTAGCGCCCTAGCACTCAACTATCGCGATGGTATCTGGCAGGGTTTTAACATCATGGCATATAACAATGACAGTACAGCAGTAGTCTTCGACGTTACCTCCTTACTAGGGAAACCAACCAACTTACTGCCTGTTATGCCAACACGTAATGGTAAGTATTCTATCAAGGCAACGCCTAAGTCTGAGCTTTCTTTTATACGAGGTATAAAGAGTTTTGATACTAACTTGTCCATTAATAACGACTTCTCCTATGGCGTTTCTACCTCTTTAATGTCTATGCCGATAGGTGGTGAGCGTCCAACAACAGTAGGTGTAAGCTATAGCCTAGCCCTTGTTCCCGAGTCAGCTATGCGTCCTCGTATTATGGACTCACGCATTGGCGTTGATTATTCTGCTCGATTAGGAATACCCGTAGAAGGGGCTGGAACCAAGAAAATCTACTATTCTCACCGTTGGAATCTTGTGCCACGTGATAAGAAGGCATACGCTAAAGGCAAACTAAGTGAGCCTGTTCAGCCTATCCGCTTCTATCTTGATAACACCTTTCCAGAGGCTTGGAAGAAACCTATCAGAGAGGGTGTTCTTGCGTGGAACAAGGCTTTTGAGAAGATTGGATATCGAAATGCAATAGAGGTGGTAGACTTCCCTAAGGATCAAGAAGACTTCGACCCAGACAACGTGCAGTACTCTTGTATCAGATATATCCCTAGTGGTTCTTCATCCGAACCATCGAGTGACAAGTATGTAAACCCTAATACTGGAGAGATTATGAGTGCGTCAATGTTTATCTATTCTGACGTTGAACGCTCTCTGCATAAGCGTCGTTTGGTTGAGACAGGAGCTGTTGATCCATCAGTGAGAGGCAACCGCTTGAATGCAGCTCAGTTTGCTGAAGGGTTGAAACTACTTGTGATGAGAGAGATGGGAAGTATGTTGGGATTGCAAGCTAACCCTGGTGCGTCATCTACTTACCCTACTGACTCTTTGCGTAATGCACGTTTCACCACAACCATGGGACTAACGCCATCGGTTATGGATGACGTTGATTATAATTATGTGGCACAACCCACAGACCATGGTGTACGCCTTGCTCAAAACGATTTGGGCATGTATGACTATTTCACCATTGATTGGAACTATCGTTACTTCGACCCTTCTACCATCTCTATCAACGATGAGACAAAGACACTCGAGGCTTTCGTCGATAAGAAGATACAGAATCCTCGCTATCGTTTCTACGCTGAACGCAATGGCAAGTGGGATCCACGTGTGCAGCAAGGTGCGCTCGGTAATGACATGATAGAGACTGCCAACCTTGCCAACAAGAACTACTCTATCGTTGAATCGAACCTCTCTAAGTGGATAAAGAACGATGAGGACACACGAATCAAGGATCAGCTCTATCTCCAGATATCACAGAATCGATACGAAGTATTCAAACATGTGCTTAGTAACGTGGGTGGTATGTACCTTAACAACATGAAGGTTTCAAGTGGAATAGCGCAGTATCAGGTCGTACCTAAGGATCTTCAGCGTCGCTCAATGCTGTGGTGTCTACAACAGGCAACCAACTTCACCAAGTATGCTAACCGCAACTACGAGCGCAAAGGGTTCTTATCTGTTAGCTACTATGACCAGTCTTTGGAGTTCCTAGGCTATGACTTGCTTGCAGCTAGGCTTCGTGTGGCTGTTACCTCTTACTTGAATCCAAACAGCTACACGCAGAAGGAGTACTTTGATGACCTCTATGATGGTATATTCAAGAGCGTTGCTCAAATGCGCGCACCCTCTCAGAGCGAGCGAGTTCTGCAACGCACATTCATGAATTATGCGCAGAATGTAGTCTCAAAAGCCACTGGCAATGGTGGTTCTGAGGGTGGTTCGGGCAGTCGTTCGGCGTTGAAAGATGACGACATGGGCGCTACACCAGGTTTTGGAGACCCTTCACAGAATCTCGCCCCAACAGTGGATATCACTGTAGCAGACAACTCTGAGCTTTATTTCTATAATTGTCTGGCTAAGTTAAAACCAGCTTTGGAGAAGTGCCTAAAGGCTAATTTGCCCTTAGAAGCACGCACCCACTATGAGATGTTGCTCTTCAAAGTGAACAAGACAATGGAGGTTAAGAAATGAGAAAACTATTCATTCCATCTAAGAGAACGGCTGCCATCAGCTTACTAGCGGTTGGCTTGCTAAGTATCTCACTCTCGGCGCAGGCTTTCCCACTCTTTAAAAAGAAGAAGAAAGAGACTAAGACAACCACAACTGTGGTGAAGAAAGATGCTTACGAGCGACTCCTTACAGAACAGAAGACCGACTCTGCCCGAGGTCCTTTCGTCTCTCTCTATCGAACGGAAGAGAAACTTTACGTCGAACTCCCCCCTTCTTCCCTCAATCGTGATATGTTGCTAGGGGCAACCATCTCGTCAGTATCTAGTCCGCAATATGCCGAATTAGGTACACGAGCAGGCTCTGTTTCTCATATCCGATTCGTTCAGAAGGATAGTTCTATCGTCATGCAGGCTGTCAATTCAGAGTTGCTTGACGCTTTACCAACGCCAATGGCTAAGGAAGCTGAGGCTACTAACTATCGTAACCTCGACCTCTATTCCTTCCCAATCAAGGCTCATAACAAGAAAACAGGTGGTATCGTCTTCGATGCCTCATCGTTCTTCTTGCGCGAAAGTAAGTATTTCCCCGTTATCGCCAAGATAGCCGGTCCTTACAGAGTGGATGCCGAATTGAAACCCGAATGGATAAAGGTTACTGCCTTAAAGTCCTTTGAGTCCAACGCATGTATTAAGATGGAACGTAACTACGTAGCCAACATGACGGGCAATAGTGGTAGTGTGGCAATCAGCAATCAACCGGTATCCATCGGTGTTGAATTTACATTAGCTCTATTGCCAGAGGATAAGATGACGCCTCGACTTAGCGATGTCCGACTAGGTTACTTCTTAACTCCTAAGGCAATAGTTAACGATGGACTCATAGAGCATGCGAGCTTTATTAATAGGTGGCGAGTAGAGCCGAAGGACCCTGCCGCATACTTTGCAGGGAAGCTCTCAGAGCCTAAGAAGCCGATTGTTTACTATATCGACAACAACTTCCCACCGCTTTGGAAGAAGGCAATTAGGAACTCCGTTCTGCGTTGGAACGCTGCTTTTGAACGCATAGGATTTAAGAATGTCATGCAGGTAAGGGACTTCCCAACGGATGACCCGAGCTTTGATCCAGATAATTTCAAGTACTCTTGCATACGTTACTTGCCTACTGCTACAGAGAATGCAATGGGTCCGTCATGGATTGATCCACGCACGGGTGAAATCATCACAGCCACTGTCTTGGTTTATAACGACGTGGTCAACGTCATTAATAGTTGGCGTTTTATCCAGACAGCACAGCTCGATCCCGCTGCTCGAACGCTCAATATGCCTGATAGCATACTAGAGGCTTCGCTCGAATATATCGTTGGTCACGAGGTTGGTCATACACTCGGATTAATGCACAATATGGCTGCATCAGCTGCTATACCTACTGACTCGTTACGCTCAGTGGACTTCACTCAGAAGTACGGCACCACAGCCTCTATCATGGACTATGCCCGTTTCAATTACGTTGCACAGCCTTCTGATAAGGGCGTATCGCTTACGCCACCTCTTCTCGGCGTCTATGACAAGTATGCCATAGAGTGGGGTTATCGTGTATTCCCTAACTCTAAAGGCTTTCGTGACGATATTAAGCCTTTGCAGGAACTTGTGGCTCAACACGAAACCGACCCTATGTATCGTTATGGATTGCAACAGTCGCGTTATCGTTATGACCCAACTGCGATTGAGGAAGACCTTGGTAGCGATGCAATCAAGTCGAGTACCTATGGGTTGAAGAACCTTGAATACATCCTCCAGCACTTTGATGAGTGGATACCAGATGGTGAGGACGGGGCTAGAAAGGCGAAACTCTATCGTCAAATAGTGTCTCAGGCTTATGGTTACTCACGCAATGTTTATGCCTTGATAGGCGGTATCAAACTCTATCAAACGACCGAGTCTTCAGGGCTTCCACGCTATGAAGTCGTATCAAAGGAACGCCAACGTGCAGCAGCAATGTGGCTCTTGGATGAGGCTCGAAAGTTCGGTAAACGAGGGATAACAAGTCTTGAAGATAAATTGCCACAGGTTAATTCGCACCCTTATAAGATGTTGGCAAGTGGCATACAAGAGATGGCTATGTCTGCAACAGCACGTTTGGCACTCAGTTACTATGCCGATTCCACATCCTATTCGCCCTTGGAATATAACGAGGATGTCTATAACAACGTATGGAAAAAGACGATTGCAGGTGACGAGTCACTCGATGATGACGATATTGCCATGGAGCGTTTATACGTGGAACGACTCAGGTCGAACGTTATGGAAGTGAAGCAGATGGGTAGGGTGCGCAGCCTTCGCAATGATAAAGAAGACGTGTCCTTCCTCGGTTTCGGAACGGGTTATGGCGATCCAGAAACAATGTGGACAGAGACCATCGACCGCACTGCTGAGTATGTGTTCCACTATGCGCAGAAGTTGAAAACACTCCTTGCTGAGCGTATCAAGACCACGAGTAACAGTACACTCAAGTCGCAATATGAATTGATGTATGCACGTGTTCAACGCTACATGAACGAATAAATCGTATAGAAAGAGGGCCTCTCCCCCGCCAATAACAGGCTTACCACCAGCCCATCTACAGCCTCACCCCCGTCCCCTCTCCGAATGGAGAGGGGCGTGAATACTGCTAGTAGGATGAGAGAGGATGGTTAGTGTGAATAGAGAGAATTGTATTTTGGAATCAAAGAAAAAGCCTCTGGGTAAGACATCCCCTCCTTTGGAGGGGCTTGGGGAGGCTTCTTTTTAAATTAAGAAAACGCCCTTCTCGATTGGAGAAGGGCGTTTCTTCTTATCGAAGAGAGCCTTTCCTTGCATCAAAGAAGCGCCCCCTTTATCTGCAAACAATGGTTTTCACTCCCCTCTCCATTCGGAGAGGGGTTGGGGGAGAGGCTGTATCTCTCCCTTAAACAGCAAATAAGTGCAGTAAACATGATTGACTTCTAGAAGATTTTTGTAACTTTGCTCTCAGATAAATAACAATCAAAAAGGATATAGATATATGCTTACATTAAAGCTTATAAGCGAAGAGACAGAGCGTGTCATCAAAGGATTGGAGAAGAAACACTTCTCTGGTGCACGTGAGGCAGTAGAGAAAGTATTGGAATATGACCGCTTGCGTCGTGAGACTCAGCAGAAACTTGACACCAATAAACAGCATCAGAACCAACTATCAAAGCAGATTGGTCAACTGATGAAGGACGGTAAGAAGGATGAAGCTAACAATATAAAAGAAGAGGTGGCAGAGCTTAAATCGGCCGACAAAGCACTCCAGGAGATCATGGAGAATGCCCAGAAGGAGATGACCGAGGTGCTCTTAACCATTCCAAACATCCCTAACGACGATGTTCCAGAGGGCAAGGACGCTAACGACAACGTTGTTGTTAAGGAGGGCGGAACCAAGCCTAACCTCCCAGCTGACGCCCAATGCCACTGGGATCTATTGAAGAAGTTCAACCTAGTTGACTTCGACTTAGGTGTGAAGATAACGGGTGCTGGCTTCCCATTATACATCGGTAAGATGGCAAGATTCCAACGTGCTCTAGAGGCATTCTTCCTTGATGAAGCACGAAAAAGCGGCTATCTTGAGGTGCAACCACCATTGGTTGTTAATCAAGACTCCGGTCTTGGCACTGGTCAGTTGCCTGATAAAGAGGGTCAGATGTACCATGCTAACCTCGATGATCTATACTTGATTCCAACGGCAGAGGTGCCTGTTACCAACATATTCCGTGATGAGATTCTTGACGAGAAAGAGCTCCCGATTAAGCGTTGTGCTTACTCTGCTTGCTTCCGTCGAGAGGCTGGTAGCTATGGAAAAGACGTGCGTGGACTGAATCGTCTACACCAGTTTGATAAGGTGGAGATCGTACGCATCGATAAGCCAGAACACTCTTATGAGTCATTGGATGAGATGTTGAACCATGTAGAAGGTCTATTGAAAAAGCTCGAATTACCCTATCACATCCTTCGTCTCTGCGGTGGCGACATGAGCTTCACATCGGCTATCTGCTATGATTTCGAGGTATGGAGTGCAGCGCAGGAACGCTGGTTGGAGGTGTCAAGTGTATCTAACTTCGAGAGTTACCAAGCGAATCGTTTGCATTGTCGTTACCGTCATGCAGAGGATAAGAAGATAGAGTTGTGCCACACACTGAATGGTTCGGCACTTGCTTTACCACGCATTGTTGCGGCAATCATAGAGAACAATCAAACCCCAGAGGGTATACGTGTTCCGAAGGTACTCGTACCTTATTGCGGCTTTGAAATGCTCGACGATAAGATGGACTAAGCCTTAGCCCACTAATACGGAACAACGAACAAGACATAACCTAACAATCAACCTTTTAACAAAACTCATCCCTCGTGGATCCTAATCCCCCCTCTCCAAGCGGAGAGGGGACGTGGATGAGCCCTTTAGACTATGAACAAGATTATAAGTAAGAAGCAGTTTTCTGAGAAGGTGTTTTGTATTGAAGTAGAGGCACCACTCATAGCTCGTAGTTGTCGACCAGGCAACTTTATCATCGTACGTGTTGATCATCACAGTGAGAGAGTACCATACACCATTGCCAAAGCTGACGCCCAGAAGGGCACGTTGACAATGGTTATTCAAGAGGTGGGACGCTCTTCGACGAAGCTTTGCCAACTAGAGGTTGGAGATGAGATAGTCGATATTGTCGGTCCTTTGGGCACTCCTTCTCGCATTGAGAAATACGGTACAGTCGTATGCGCGGGAGGTGGTATTGGCATTGCAGCAATACTCCCCATCCTCACAGCTCTTAAACAAGCTGGCAACAAGGTAATATCTGTTTTGGCTGGAAGAAGCAAGGAACTTGTTATCATGGTGGACGATGTTCGACAGTACTCTGACGAGGTGATCATCATGACGGATGATGGTTCTTATGGTGAGAAGGGCGTTGTCACGGTGGGAGTTGAGAAGGTGATTCAACGTGAGCATGTCGATAAGGTGTTGGCGATTGGACCTCCTATTATGATGAAATTCACCTCACTCTTGGCAAAGAAATACGGCATTCCAAACGATGTATCACTGAATACTATCATGGTGGATGGCACTGGTATGTGTGGTGCTTGTCGATTGACTATCGGTGGAAAGACCAAGTTTGTCTGCATTGACGGACCAGAGTTTGACGGCGACTTAGTCGATTGGGACGAGATGTTTAAGCGTATGGGCACCTTCAAGGAGATTGAGGCTAAGGACATGGCTGTGCCTAATCCAGCTGATAAGAAGGGTTCCGACCATTCGAACTCGTCTATTAATAATGTGGGAGATGAGGCTTCTGCGGATAGTGCAAAATCATCTTCTATCGACAAAAACAACGTTTCCACCGATGAAGCAAACGAACCCGAAGAGGTTTGGCGCAAGGCTCTTCGCAAGGAGTTGAAGCCTAAGGAGCGTACAGCCATCCCTCGTGTGCAGATGCCGGAACTTGATCCTGCCTATCGTGCAACGACCCGTTTGGAGGAAGTGAACATCGGTTTGACACCCGAAATGGCTATGCAAGAGGCGAAGCGATGCCTCGATTGCCCGAAACCAACGTGTGTGGAAGGGTGCCCAGTGGGCATTCATATCCCCGACTTCATCAAACATATAGAGCATGGAGACTTCCTTCAGGCAGCTAGCATACTAAAGGAAACATCGGCATTGCCCGCTGTTTGCGGTCGTGTATGCCCACAGGAAAAGCAGTGCGAGAGCCGTTGTATCCATCTAAAGATGAATTCGCCCGCCGTAGCCATTGGTTATCTCGAGCGTTTCGCAGCCGACTATGAGCGTGAGAGTGGGCAGATGACCTTACCAAAAGTAGCCCCCTCGACGGGTATCAAGGTAGCTGTTGTGGGTTCAGGACCATCTGGTTTGAGCTTTGCAGGCGATATGGTAAAGCGTGGATATGAGGTTTATGTGTTCGAAGCACTACATGAGATCGGTGGTGTACTCAAGTATGGTATCCCCGAGTTCCGCCTCCCTAACAGGATAGTAGATGTAGAGATTGAGAACCTCCGACGTATGGGTGTCCACTTCCAAACAGACACGATTGTGGGTAAGACTATCAGCATTGACGAATTGAAGGAGATGGGTTTTAAAGGCATATTTGTAGGTTCCGGAGCAGGCTTACCGAACTTTATGGGCATTGAAGGAGAGAACTCTATCAACATACTCTCTAGTAACGAATACCTCACGAGAGTAAACCTCATGGATGCAGCTAACCCCGAAACGGACACGCCACTCATAATAGGTAAGAGGGTTCTAGTTATAGGAGGAGGTAACACAGCGATGGACTCCTGCCGTACAGCTAAGCGTCTTGGGGCAGACGTGACATTGGTATACAGACGTTCAGAAGCAGAGATGCCTGCACGCCTGGAGGAGGTGAAACACGCCAAAGAAGAGGGTGTTCATTTCCTCACGTTACATAATCCTCAATCGTACAAAGCCGATGAGAAGGGTCGCGTCTGTGCTGCGGTATTGGATGTGATGAGGCTTGGTGAGCCTGATGCTAGTGGGCGTCGACGTCCAGAGGTAACGGGCGAGACGGTGACAGTGGAGTGCGATCAAGTGATTGTGGCAGTAGGAGTTTCACCGAACCCGTTGGTTCCGAAGTCTATCGAAGGGCTTGAGTTAGGTCGTAAGAACACGATAGTTGTCAGCGACCAGATGCAGAGTTCCCGTCCAGAGATATATGCAGGTGGTGACATTGTACGTGGTGGTGCGACTGTTATCCTCGCTATGGGCGATGGTAGAAGAGCCGCAGCGAGTATGGCAGAAAGGCTCGCTTTGTAATCCAAAGCTATGAGTGCTTAGACAGAGTAACATAGTTTCTAAGACATAAGGACATAGTTTTTTAGACAAAATGACATAAGGACATATTGTTTTAATGACATATATTAAAGACATAATAATATAGTAACAATGTGCTTAGTAACAGATGTTTAAGACAGAAGGATATGTTTTTTTAGACAAAATGACATAAGGACATATTGTTTTAATGACATATATTAAAGACATAATAATATAGTAACAATGTGCTTAGTAACAGATGTTTAAGACAGAAGGA
>NZ_AJIN01000021.1:0-39435 GCF_000257925.1 Prevotella sp. oral taxon 306 str. F0472 | reverse complement strand
TTTCTTCGGGTCTAGCACTATCCAAGTCGATAGTGCAGACCAGTGACTCAGACTTTGAGCTGTGTAATCTTTAAAATGAAGTAATCAGTTCTAACATAGGAGTCTTTGCTTGTGAAAATACGTCACCTTATACGGTTGACAGATTAGTAGATGAGTTTACGAGTAGACAAGTTAACAAGTTAAAAGTGTACAAGTAAACGCGTTATTCGTCGGAGAGACTAATATAAAATGATGAAAAATCTACTGATAAGAAACGAAGAAAAGACAAAAGACAGAAGCAATAACTACTCCTTGTCAACTTCAGAAGTAGTCAACTGAACAAAATATTAGGTGGTTATTGCGTCGGGGTTCCACCTCTTCCCATTCCGAACAGAGAAGTTAAGCCCGTCTGCGCCGATGGTACTGCAATGCAATGCGGGAGAGTAGGTGGCCGCCTTCTTTAATATGAGAGAGCTTCGAAGAGAAATCTTTGAAGCTCTCTTTTTTTGTTCCCTTTTTTGTTGCTTCACTCTCAATTCTATCACCTTATTACTCCTCAACCTCCTATCTCCAATCCTCTCTCCCGTCTTCTCCAAACGAACCTCCACCATCCGCAGGAAAGTAATGTAGATGGAAAGACATTCTCGACCTTCTCTCTCCAATCCTCTTCCCAGCCCTCTCCAAACGAACGTTCACTATCCGCAAGAAAGTAATGTAGATGGAGAGACTTTACTGAAATACCATAGACAAGCTTCAAGATTGTTTTATCGACTTGCTTCAATTGTACCTCCGTTTCTAATAAAACATACCTCCGTTTTTAATAAAACGTACCTCCGTTTTTAGTGAAACGTACCTTGTTTTTTAGTGAAACGATAGTACTTTTTGCTTAAAACGATACTACTTTTTAAAAGAAACGATAGTACCTTTTATCTAGGAACAATTATCTTATAGGCTATAGGCGTATGATTCGTAGGGTATGAATTATATTTTTGTTCTCCGCCTAGTACATTTTGGCAATGTTACTAATGCGGATTTTTCTCTGATAATCTTGTGCTCATAGAGCTTTATGATAGGAAAAAAGTATAAGTATTTCTATGACATACTGATTTTTGTTTGTAATTAAATTAGGAAGAATTTGCGACAATTTTTTGAGTGTCTTGTAGATTGTAAAAGGTGGAAATATTAGTTTCCTAGAGAGCTTAGAATTGAATTGTATATATGTTATAGCCTTTATTTATAGATTTTATTTGTGGAAAGACTTTATACGTAAGATGGTTCGTGCGTTTTATGAAAAAGAAGTAAGTAAACATTTGTAAGATTTCTAGTTAATCCTTACATTTGTATCAAAAGTTGTTCTATAGTCAGAAGTGGTATCTTTAGATGGAAAACCTAGTGTTAGATTTAGCTATGGAGTTTAAAGCAATGAAATGGAGATCGAGTATGTCTTTAATTTTATTACTTGCTGCAATGTTGTTTAGTAGCGGTATACCTAAACAGGAGGTATTGGTTAGGAGAACTACCCCAAAGTCCCTAATAGTATCAAAAGATATACTTCAAATGTATGACAAGCAAATCAGGTCTTATTATATGGATTTGAGGAAAGTGTCAGATGGTGGGATTCTCTCTTTTCCGAATAAATATCAAGTTGAATATACTGATGTTGCTGTTGAATTGCTGAACGCTGCACTTCGTCAGAGGGGCTTCTGCCCGGTTGACAATGAATCAGCGCGAAAAGCTGTCTTGAAGTATTTTAATATTGATGTAACCCAGAGTAATTCTGCTTTAGGAAAGTTGCAGTTTAGAAAGTTTATCTTTAAGGGTGGTAACTATGCAGAGCGTATGCTACAAGCTAAGAGTATGCAATGTGACTTCTTTGATCAGCCTAATTACTTTTGGAAGTGCCTTATTTATATTCCAAAGTATAACTATCTTATGAGTGTGTCTCCTGTGATTGAAGATGCAGTCCGTATCAAAGGGGTGACAGATGAAGGCTCTGATAAGTTATATAAAGCGAAAGTGAGGCATGGGAAATTAGTTCTTAATCTCGTAGATTATAATTATTTCTATGAGAATGAGTTTATCTTTCACGAGAATAAGATTGCTTTTCAATGGTTAAAGAAACACGATGTAGAGTTTCTCACGAACTTATTTTATAATTATGGATACGATAAGAATGAGGATATTAACAGACTTGTAATGAATGAAATGTTATCGAAATACAAAGAGGAAAAGGAAGTCTATATGTTTGAAAATACCTTTGCTTGTAAGAATACGAAACATTCATCTGTTGGGATTCGAGAGGGATTGTTGAAAACTATCCTCAACCAACCTGTTAATGATGCACATTATTTTGTGTGGGGAAATCTTCTTCAGTCATATTTATCCCAATTCGTGTTGATGACTGAAGACGAACAACCTGAGTGGGTGAGTGCTTTCACGAAGCAAGAACGATTTCAAATAGTAGCTTATATCAGTTATTATCTTTATCAGTTAGGCGCTAAAGGCAGACAAGATTGGACATCGGTATTGGGTCATGAGCTTTATTATGAAGGCGCTTTTAGGTCTTATCTTGAGGATAATAATTACTTAAATCTTCCAGACTATAAGAAGTTATGTGAGAGAGTTTATCATGAGTATGAAACAATGGTAAAATCGGGTGATAACTTAGAAGATGAGTAGTTATCTTATAAATCCAATATATTTAGATATAACCAAACTTGTTACTTAGAAAAAGATATTGAAAGCGGAGTTTGCTGGTTGGGGTTAAATGGTGAGTAGAAAATGATACTCATTGAATCTTATCGTTTCAATTTGATCCTTTTTCATGAGCTTTGGGAAGTAATAATTATGAGATCTTCTCGTTATTAAAGTATGCAATGGACAGATAGAATCAGGCAGGTAAAGATATTATTAGTTTTGGCAGCAATTTTTATTGCTGTTGCCTCTTTGCTTATCTCACATTCTTTGATACGTGATTTGGCGCAACAAGAAAGAAGTAAGATGGAGGTTTGGGCTGAAGCTATGAGGACATTGAGTGAAGCCGATGATAATGCTGACTTGGGTTTAGTATTAAAAGTTTTAGATGAGAATAATACGATACCTGTAGTTGTTCTTGATAAGGATGGTACGGTTACGGAGTATCGAAATGTGAAAATTAGTGCTAGTAATAAATCTGATAGTGTGAAATATGTAAATAAAGTAGCACAACAGATGAAAGGCGCAGGGCAAGTTATTCGGATTCCATTGGCAAATAATCATAATGATTATATAGAAGTTTGCTATGATGAATCACTCATGTTGAGACGAATAGCTATTTATCCTTATATTCAGTTAGGTGTTGTAATGCTTTTTGTTGTTGTTGCTATATTCGCATTATTGACATCTAAAAGAGCGGAACAGAATAAGGTTTGGGTAGGTTTAAGTAAGGAAACAGCCCATCAGTTGGGTACTCCTATATCCTCTTTAATGGCGTGGTTAGCTATTTTAAAGGAGACATATCCCAATGATAAATTACTCCCGGAATTAGATAAGGACGTGCAGAGATTACAGCTTGTTGCAGATCGCTTTTCTAAGATAGGTTCTATTCCAGAACCTGTCCCTGCTAGTATGAATGAGGTCTTATACCATGTTGTTGACTATATGGATCGTCGCACTTCTAAAAAAATACAGATGATAGCAGATTTACCTAACGAAGACATTATAATAAAAATGAATGCTTCGTTATTTGAATGGGTTATAGAGAATCTTTGTAAGAATGCAGTGGATGCGATGGGAGGAGAATGTGGACAAATAGTCCTTCATCTTGAACAACTTGAGAATAAAGTTGTTGTTGAAATATCTGATACAGGTAAAGGTATAAAGAAAAAGAATATTAAGAATGTATTCCGTCCAGGTTTTACAACAAAACAGCGTGGTTGGGGACTTGGATTAAGTCTTGCTAAACGCATAGTTGAAGATTATCATCATGGTAAGATCTTTGTGAAAAGCTCGGAGTTAGGGAAAGGTACTACGTTTAAAATTGAATTGAAGAAGGATTAGGATTTCCTCTTTTAATATTTAGGCGAGTGACTTCTATAATGCTATTATAGCTAGATATTAGCGATAAAGTGTATATCCTTTCTATGAGGTGTTACTCTTATCTACGTTTACTTTTTTACTTATAATTTGCTTATAATCAGAAAAATATTCGTAACTTTGCAACCCGATTATGGACTTAGAAACCCTTAAAATCGACTTGAAAGGTCTTAATGAAGGTGCTAATCACCTTGAGTTTGACCTTGATGACACTTACTTTAAGGCAGTTGAAGCTCCTGAAGTGAGTCAGGGGAAAGTGCGTGTTTTATTGGATATTATGCGTACAGGAAATGATTTCTTTACCCTGGACTTCCATGAGACAGGCGTGGTAATGGTTCCATGTGATATCTGTCTTGACTTAATGGAGCAGCCCATAGAGACAACACAACGTCTCGAAGTGAAATTAGGAACAGAAAACTCAGAAGAGGAAGACCTTGTAATGGTGGCCGAGGACGAAGGAATACTCGATATTACATGGTACCTCTACGAATTCATAGCTCTCGCAATCCCTATCAGGCATGTGCATGCACCTGGAAAATGCAACCCTGCCATGATACGTACTCTTGAAGAGTACTCTGCCACCCGAAGTGGTCAGGAGGAAGACGACACACCAATGGATCCGCGCTGGGAAGCTCTATTAAAATTGAAAGAATAATATATTAAACGTTTAAAGAATTATGGCACATCCAAAAAGAAGACAGTCAAAGACTCGTACACTCAAGAGAAGAACTCACGATAAGGCAGTAGCTCCTACATTGGCAGTATGCCCTAATTGTGGTGCTTATTATGTTTACCACACAGTTTGCCCTACTTGTGGTTACTATCGTGGTAAAGTTGCTGTCGTAAAGGAAACAGCTGAATAAATATGAGTAAAATCAATGCGATCATAACGGGTGTCGCAGGTTACGTGCCAGACTATGTCCTCAACAATGAGGAATTGTCGCGCATGGTTGATACCAATGATGAGTGGATTACCACACGTACTGGTATTAAGGAGCGCAGAATCCTGACTGAGGAGGGACTTGGTACTTCTTATATGGCTCGAAAGGCTGCTAAGCTTCTGATGAAGAAGACTGGTGCAGATCCAGACAGCATTGATGCTGTTATTGTAGCCACTACGACCCCTGATTATCCTCATCCTTCTACAGCATCAATTGTATTAGGAAAGTTAGGTTTGAAGAATGCTTTCGCATTTGACTTTGCTGCAGCTTGCTGTGGTTTCATGTATGCATTTGATGTAGCCTGCAACATGATTCAAAGCGGTCGCCATAAGCGTATTATCGTTATTGGTGCAGATAAGATGTCGTCAATTACTGATTATCGTGATCGTGCGACATGTCCGCTTTTCGGTGATGGTGCGGGTGCTGTTATGGTTGAAGGAACAGAAGAGGAGGGAATCGGTTTGATAGATTCTTATCATCGCACAGATGGTAAGGGACTTCCTTTCTTGCATGTTAAGGCAGGCGGTTCTGTATGTCCTTCATCTCGTTTTACGGTAGACCATCGTTTGCATTATACCTATCAAGAAGGTCGCACAGTTTTCCGCTATGCTGTAACAGCAATGGGTGATGATTGTGCATCATTGCTTGAGCGTAATGGTTTGACACAGAATGACGTTGATTACGTTGTTTGTCATCAAGCTAACTTACGAATCATAGAAGCAGTCGCAAAGCGTATTGGCGTTCCAATGGAGAAGGTATTGGTAAATATCCAGCGATATGGTAATACCAGTGCGGCCTGCATGCCTCTCGTTCTTTGGGATTTTGAGTCACAGCTAAAGAAAGGTGATAACATCATCTTTACGGCATTCGGAGCTGGTTTCGTTAATGGTGCTTCTTATTATAAGTGGGCATACGACGGAAATTCAGCAGCGGTTAAGAAATAAGACTCTAAGTTATCATATAATAAAAACGCATCTTTCTTTTCCTATAAGATTGATGCGTTTTTTTTAGGAGTTAATGGGCTTAGGGAGTGAAGAGCGTTAATCCTAATACACGCTCTACTTTTAAAAGCCTTGCATATTAATGAAATATTTCGCAACTATCCCATAGAAAGGAGGTAGATATCAATTATGCACAAAGCAGGATTCGTAAACATTGTTGGCAACCCGAACGTTGGTAAGAGCACACTAATGAATCAGCTCGTTGGTGAGAAACTTAGTATTGCAACCTTTAAGGCACAGACAACACGTCACCGCATTATGGGTATTGTTAATACGGATGATTCTCAGATTGTGTTCTCTGATACGCCAGGTGTATTGAAGCCTAATTATAAGATGCAGGAGATGATGCTTCAGTTTTCTGAATCAGCCTTAGCTGACGCTGACATCCTACTCTATGTGACAGATGTTGTTGAAGACCCAGAGAAGAATATGGACTTCCTGGAGAAAGTCTCAAAGATGGCAATCCCTGTCATTCTGCTTATTAACAAGATCGATGAGAGCGACCAGAAGAAACTTGGCGACCTCGTGGGGCGGTGGCATAAGTTACTCCCGAATGCTGAAATACTCCCTATCTCTGCAAAGAATAAGTTTGGTACAGACATCTTAATGAAGCGTATTCATGAGTTGTTACCAGATAGTCCTGCGTTCTTTGACAAAGACCAATTAACGGACAAGCCAGCCCGATTCTTTGTGTCGGAGATTATCCGTGAGAAGATACTCCGTTACTATGATAAGGAGGTACCTTACTCTGTTGAGGTTGTTGTTGAGCGTTTTAAGGAAGACGATCGACAGATTCATATCAATGCTATCATTTATGTGGAACGTAGCAGTCAGAAGGGTATAATCATCGGTCATCAGGGTATGGCACTGAAGAAAGTCTCAACAGAAGCACGAAAGAGTCTCGAGCGTTTCTTTGATAAGAAGGTATTCCTAGAAACCTTTGTTAAGGTTGATAAGGATTGGCGTAACTCTCAGAAGGAATTGAATAACTTTGGTTATAATCCAGAGTAAAAGCCCCCTCTAACTCCTGTGGAAAGGGGGAGAGATGGGGGATAAGTTTGTTGGGCTAATCAGTCTAATAAGGCTAATAGACCCAATTAGGCTAATAGGTTCAATTAGGCTAATAGCCCCCCTTGATAATAAGAAGACAATCGCCCTGACTGCTTAGTAGGGCACACTCTCACACAATGTGAGGGCTGGGGAATGGTCATCCTCGGCAAATATTCATCGGATGCCTGACCACATCCGGCGCCTTTTCATAATTTATTTATCAGTGTTAGAGCTGAGTTATGAGGAGGGAAAAGACCAATATTAATGGCAAATTTAGTAGCTATTGTGGGACGCCCTAACGTTGGTAAGTCCACTCTTTTTAATCGTTTGACTCAAACTCGTCATGCTATTGTGAGCGATACGGCAGGCACAACACGCGATCGTCAGTATGGTAAGTGTCAGTGGAATGGACGCGAGTTTTCCGTTGTTGATACGGGCGGATGGGTTGTTAAATCGGATGATGTATTTGAGGATGCAATCCGTAAGCAAGTACTCGTTGCTACGGAAGAGGCTGACCTCGTCCTGTTCTTAGTGGATACAGAGACGGGTGTTACTGATTGGGATGAAGATGTTGCAATGATTCTTCGTCGCACGAAACTTCCCGTATTGCTTGTTGCTAATAAGGTGGATAATAGCGGCGAATATTACCAGGCTGCTGAGTTTTACAAGCTCGGTCTAGGTGATCCTATATGTATTAGTGCCGCAACAGGTGGCGGTACAGGCGACTTGCTGGACACACTTCTTGAGAAGTTGAAAGACGCACCTGACGAGACAATCGATCAGGACATCCCACGCTTCGCCGTCGTTGGTCGACCTAATGCAGGTAAGTCAAGTATCATCAATGCCTTCATTGGTGAGGATCGTAACATTGTGACAGAGATAGCAGGAACCACACGTGATAGTATTTATACACGCTATACAAAGTTCGGTTTCGACTTCTATCTTGTAGATACTGCGGGTATCCGTCGTAAGAATAAGGTAACGGAAGACCTAGAGTTTTATAGCGTAATGCGTTCCATCCGAAGTATTGAGAATGCCGATGTATGTATTCTTATGTTGGATGCCACACGTGGTATTGAGTCGCAAGACATGAATATCTTCCAACTGATCCAGCGTAATAATAAGAGTTTGGTTGTTGTGGTCAATAAGTGGGACTTGGTGCCAGATAAGAACCAAAAGGTTATCGACACCTTCGTCAATGCAATCCGTAGTCGTATGGCACCATTCGTTGACTTCCCAATTATCTTCGCATCAGCTCTCACCAAGCAGCGCATCTTTAAGGTGTTAGAGACCGCTAAGGAGGTGTATCAGAATCGTAAGGCTCACATAGGTACAACCAAATTGAATGAGGTCATGTTGCCTATCATTGAGGCTACCCCACCGCAGTCAGTCAAGGGTAAGTATATCAAGATAAAGTATTGTTCACAACTGCCGAACACGCAAATCCCATCCTTTGTCTTCTATGCGAATCTCCCACAATATGTTAAGGAACAGTATCGTCGATTCTTAGAGAATAAGTTACGTGAGAATTGGAACCTACATGGTTGCCCCATAAATGTATTCATTCGTCAAAAGTAATGATAAGTAGTCTATGTCAATGAAGCAGGTTTCATCATGTCTTCTCATTGCTGTAACGTTACTATTAGCAGCTTGCGGTGGGAAGAAACAGGATATTGATCAAGGAAAGCTAGCAGCCAAAGCGGCAAAAGACTATTATGAGCAACTCCTAAAAGGCGATTACGAGGCGTTCCTCAATAATGAGAATCGCACCAATAACCTGCCTGATGGCTACAGAAAGCAGCTATTGCTCAATCTTAAGCAGTTTGTGACTCAGCAAGATAGTCTGCATCATGGTATCGATTCTATATCCTTAGGTGCATCCAACTTCTCTGCTAAGGATAACACAGCTAGCGTATTCCTCCTCTTCCATTATGGTGATAAAACCACAGAACAAGTGGTTGTGCCGATGGTGAAAGAGCGTGGGAAATGGATTCTGAGATAATCGTCTTACTATCTTATAAATGAGGATATACTGGCAAGTATATCCTCTTTTTTATGCTCCTTCATACGGGAGGTGACTCCCTAACACACTTGCCTCATCCTGATTTTACCCTAGATTTCACACCGCAACATCCACTTTTTGTCTGCGTTAGACGCCTATGTTCTTACGATCCTATGCTGATTTCGTCTTCAATTCATACGTATCTTATATTATTTGCGTGCGTATCTCGCATTTGTGGAACACGTATGTTTTTATATTATCTAAGTGTGATAAAGTATTATCTAAGTCTGATAATTAATTATCTAAGCGTGATAAAACTTTATCACACTTAGATAATACGATTAGATACGTTCAAAAACAATGCAGAACACGCAGAAAAACAATGTGGAATAGGCTGGGAACTAATGCGGAATGCGTTAGAAAACAATGTGGGATAGGCTTGTAAGCAATAAGAGATACGCTGGAGAATGATGGCGGATAGGCTAGAGACTAGTGCAAAATACGCCAGGAGACAAACGAAAAACAGGGAAAACGAAAGGCAATACGCGCGTATTTCGTTTTCCCTGCTTATCCTTTCGGATGGGTTATTGATGTTATTTCTTCGTTTAGAAGGCTATGCCCGCCAGCGAACTTTGGGTAGGTGCTGCCCTCCTATATAATCCTATGAAGTGCTATTTACTCTGCGGATAGCTCAATGCTCTTCACCTTCTTGAAGAGATCCGATGCGAAGACAAGGTCGTTCAATTTCTTATTATGTGATGAGATGACAGAATCTTTATCGCCTTGCCACTCCTTCCTACCGTCTGCAATGAATACTATATTCTCGCCAATACCCATCACCGAGTTCATATCATGCGTGTTGATGATGGTCGTCATATTAAACTCTCGAGTGATACTCGTCAATAGTTCGTCAATGACAAGGGAAGTCTTAGGGTCGAGTCCAGAGTTCGGCTCGTCACAGAAGAGGTATTTCGGGTTCATAACGATGGCTCTTGCTATGGCAACACGCTTCTGCATACCTCCCGAGATTTCACCCGGAAACTTCTGTTCTGCGCCTGATAGATTCACTCTCTCTAGACATTCTAGTGCCCTTTTGTCGCGTTCAGTAGCCGACATATCCGAGAACATATCTAGTGGGAAGCGTACATTCTCTAGCACGGTGAGCGAGTCGAAGAGCGCAGCACCCTGGAATATCATACCCATCTCACGCCTCATGAGTATCTTCTCCTTCTTTGTCATATTCACAAAGTTGCGCCCGTCATATAAGACTTCGCCCTTTGTGGGTTCTATGAGTCCCGTCAGAGAGCGCATGAGCACGGTCTTTCCCGCACCACTTTGTCCGATGATGAGATTCGTCTTACCATCTTCAAAGACTGTATTAATGTCCTTCAGCACTTCTTTGTCACCGAATGACTTGAATAGATGTTTAACTTCAATCATAGTAGAGGAGCCTCCTCCAGCCCCTCCGAAAGGAGGGGAGTCCCATATACTAAGAGTGGGATGTGGGAGAATTGTTAGTTTTCTTATTCTTAATGATACTATATGAAAAGTTTTCCCTGCCGTTTCTAACTAGCTTTCGTTAGGTACTCCCTTCCTTGGAAGGGCTGTGGGAAGTCTTTTTCTAACTCAACATCTGCGTTAGGAACACATCGCTAAAGAGAATCAAAACGCTAGAGCAGACAACAGCATCAGTGGATGCTTTGCCCACTTCGACACTTCCGCCCTTCACGGTGTAGCCCATGTAAGACGATACGCTTGAGATGATGAAAGCAAAGAAGAAGCCCTTAATAATACTCATCCACATAAACCACGGATTGAAATCATGCTGCAATCCAGCGGTGAGATCTACTGGTGTGATGATATGTGCGAAGTAGGCTGTGGCGTAAGCTCCGATGATCCCCGTCGCAGCAGAGAATATTACGAGGAACGGCATGATGGTCATCAAACCGAGAATCTTTGGTAATATCAGATAGCTGGCGGAGTTGATTCCCATAATCTCAAGGGCATCTATTTGCTGAGTCACACGCATGGTGCCAAGCTCAGAGGCTATATTTGAGCCTACCTTACCCGATAATATCAAACACATGATACTACTCGAGAACTCCAAGAGCATAATCTCGCGCGTTACATAACCAGATACCCAATGAGGCATCCAAGCACTTTGTACGTTGAGTTTTATCTGAATACAGATCACAGCTCCTATAAAGAACGAGATGAGCAACACGATTCCTATAGAATCGACACCTAGTTGTGACATCTCTTTAAGATATCTTTTAAAGAACATCCTCATGCGTTCCGGGCGACTTAATGAGCGTCCCATCAGCATAAGATAATTACCGAATGTATTCAGCCACTTAATGATAAGCATGATTCTCTTATTTAGTTTTGTGGCTACAAAAGTAGGCAAATAATCACAGATATAGGCAGGAAAGACATTATTTAATAATCTTTCTTGTGTGGTTCTTGCGAATTATAGCGCATGAATAAAATGTCTGATGAATGGCAAGAGGGGAGGGGTATGCTGACAATAAATAATCTCTATTCAATGTGTTAATGGCTTCGTATATATATAAGAGCAATATTTATTTCCCTTATTTACTATCAGTTTGGCACTATTTTGTTTGCATATTTCAAATAAAATAACGAATATTGCAAAATGATTGCCACATATTCAAAGTGTCATCTATTTGCTTTCTTTATTTATTTAAATAACTCACTAGCGTTCCTTTTACGCTATATTAAAACAAATGTGTATGATGAAACAATTACTTATTTCAGCTTTATTCTTATGCTGTGTGACAATTTCAAGAGCTCAAACTATTCCTAGTGAGAAGGTAGTAATCAGTGTGAAGGCTAATACCGCCTCGGTTTCGTTTGCAGTGCGTACGCTTGCTAATGCTCCCGTCGTCTGTGATTTTGGATCAGATGAAGGCGTTAAATCTTTTCCTTCAAATACTGATGGAACCTTCACAAAGGTAGAGTACCAATTCGTAACCCCTTCTACTTCCGAGCGTACCTTTACTATTGCTGCCGACAAACTAATGACTTTGCGCATTGTACAGAGGCGTGAAGTAAATGGTGTGGTAGAGGTGAAGTCAAATACTCTTCGTGATTTGAATGTTGATTATGTAGACCTTACTGCGCACGATAAGGTGGATGTATCTTTATGTCCTAACCTTGAAGTATTGACCTTGAGTGCTAGTGGTGTTGGTGAGATTGTACTTCCTAAGAGTGATAACCTTGTGTCGGTGCAGACATCTCCAACCCTTCTTGGACAAGGATCATTGCGCCAATTGAATAATCAAGACGCAAAGAATCTAAAGCAGTTAGGGGTTACGGGGGCGTCTATTAGCAAGCTCGATGTAAGCAATAACCTTAACTTAGAGACCCTTGTATTCGCTAATCCTAAGAAAGTTCTTCGTGAGATTAATGGAGCGAAGGCGCTTCGTAAATTGCAAATGCTTGATGTTCGAGGAAATGCACTAGCTTTTGATCAAATCCCCGACCGCTATATTCAGGATTCTCCAATCGAGAACTTCCGATACAGTGGACAGACTGCTTACCTTGTTCCTCAAGATAAAGTAAACGGGTTAACAGTAGACCTTTCTTACCTTCTGTCTGCTCGTGGCATCTCAACAGCAGCCGAACGGACGGAGTTCACATGGATGTATAAACGTAATGAAACGGCTGCTTATGAGCCTGTTCCTGCTAACAAGTTGACCAATATACTTGGTGTATTTACTTTTGATAAGTCTTTGTCAGAGGATGATGTTGTGCGTGTTTATTGCAAGATGTCGAACCCTGGTTTCCCTGGTATCGGTAAGAAGAGCAGCAATACACTTGGGACTTATATGATAAAACTCAAAGCCATCCCTGATGGTATCACTTCTGTTACGGCTTCGGATGCGGCTTTACATGTGATAAAGACCAATGATGGTTGTCGTATAGAGACAGCCACACCACAACAGGTTATGGTTTTTGATGTGAATGGAAAGACTATTTGGACTGGAAGAACACCATCAAATATAGAATTGAAACATGGTGTTTATATTGTTCGTTCAGCGTCTGGTGAGGTTCTGAAACTAGTTAAGTAATACTCAGATGTGACTCTTTGTCTCTTAAAAAACACAAACAACAAGGTGCTATATAGCCTTGTTGTTTGTTGTTTTATTAATATTTTGCTACATTTGCAAACTATAAGGAGAGGCAAGATAACAGCAAACTCGAAAGAAAAGAATAGCTATGTCAGAGACAGATAATATAGTTGTGCGTCCAGAAGAAGAAGGGAGTATCCTGCATACGGACAAGTTGGTAAAGCGGTACGGAAAGCGTACTGTGGCAAATGGTGTGAGTATTAGTGTGCGACAAGGGGAGATTGTCGGGTTGCTCGGACCGAATGGTGCAGGAAAAACAACATCTTTCTATATGACAACAGGACTTGTTGTTCCTAACGAAGGTCATGTTTATATTGACGACCAAGAGATTACTAATTATCCTGTCTATAAGCGTGCGCGTGCGGGTATAGGCTATCTTCCACAGGAAGCAAGTGTCTTTCGCAAGATGAGTGTCGAAGACAACATCATGAGTGTATTAGAGATGACGAAGTTAAATAAGCAGGAACGCATTGATAAAATGGAAAGTCTTATCCGTGAGTTCCGCCTCGAGAAGGTGCGTAAAAACCTTGGTGACCGTCTTTCTGGAGGTGAGCGTCGTCGCTGTGAGATTGCTCGTTGTCTGGCTATTGATCCAAAGTTTATCATGCTAGATGAGCCTTTCGCTGGTGTAGATCCTATCGCTGTTGAGGATATTCAGCATATTGTTTGGCGATTGAAGTTCCGTAATATCGGTATTCTCATCACCGACCACAATGTGCACGAGACATTGAATATCACCGATCGAGCTTATCTCTTGTTTGAAGGACGCATCCTTTTCAAAGGGACGCCAGAAGAGTTAGCCGCCAATAAGATTGTTAAGGAGAAGTATCTGGGTACAGACTTCGTGCTACAAAAGAAGGACTTCCAGCTGTTAGACCAGCGTAAGCGAGCACAGCAAGAGGGTGTTGAACTATAATAGACAATAGGAGTTGAACATTAGATTAGAGCGTACATCATTGTTTTATTAATTATCAGTTAGAGCGAAATTCACCCTTTGATAATTTGTTGTTTACATCATAAATGCTTACTTTTGCACTGCATTTAGTAAGGAAGTATGGCAGAGTGACCGAATGCGCTGGACTCGAAATCCGGTATACGCCCATAGGTGTATCGGGGGTTTGAATCCCTCTACTTCCGCAAAGCTATTCGGTAAAGAGTAACGTAATCATATCTTATGTGTATCGCAGGATATGGTTACGTTTTCTTTTATTAAAACCTTCTTCTCTCCCTTCTTCCAAATGAATAGAGGATAGAATAGTATTAGTCAAGAACAAAGGGGACGTTTCTTTGATACAAAGAAATGCCCTCTTTGATATGAAGAAACGCCTTTCTCGAATGGAGAGAGGCGTTTCTTGTGAAACAAACTCTAGATTCGTTTCGTTAAGACAATGGTAGTACTGAAACCATTGGGTGTATTTACTTATCTCAGTACAAGTCTCTTTGGTAGGGTTGTTATGGTATCTGCCTTGGTAAGATATACTTTCGAAGCAGATAATCAGGGGGATTACTCTTATTAAGTTATAGTAGTGACAATGTGTTTCACTCATTGCTTTGAGTAGTTATAATCACTATAATATGGAAAGCCCACCTATCGCAAACTCTTTTGAAGAGTAAGCAATAGGTGAGCAGGATAGGTTTAATAAATGAATAACTTATCGCTTCAAGTTTGGATTTTTCTCAACTTCTGTACCTGGATAAGGCAAGTAGTTCATGTTATCATTCCATGTTCCTGTGACTGGAACACTCTCTGTTGCAACGAACCCAGCGGCTACTGTGAGTGGTGCGTTAGCCTTGCGATACTCGAAGTTATTACGTAGAATGTTCATACGCAACTCATCACTTCGGCGTGTAGCAAGGGCAACCCAGTTACCAGCAACTTCCCATCCATGCTCTTTGAAGGCAGCTTCAGCAAGTTGGTTAGGGGTCATAGCATCAATAGCAACACCATCAACGATTGTTGCCGCAGCCCCATCAACAGCGCGAGCACGCACTTTCTTCAAACATTCCTTAGCCAGTGCGAGGTTGCCACCACTGCGTGCTGCACTCTCTGCATACCATAGTAATACCTCTGGATAGCGTATGAGTTGATGGCGAGTGTCGGTACACATACCCTTGTAAGGCTTCTTGGTGTAGTCGTAAGGTGCTTTAATCTCCTTGCCATTATCATCTGCATTGATGGTAAAGATGGAGAACATTGGGTGACGCTCTGCCACAATAGGCTTACCGCTACCATCAAGTGCCCACCAATCAACGAGCGTTCCATCCTTTAAACGTATTTGTGGATCATAGACGGCACGCTTACGTGGACCATCAGGGAAGTCTTTCCAGAACTTAATCTCACCCCATGCATCGCCCCATCCACCGAGACTTTCAAAGAAACAACAGCTTGAGAACTCTGAATCAGTTGACCAATTCTTTGTTGGGGAGAAGTTGATTCCAAGGATAGTCTCCTTGTTGTAGTTGTTACCATACGAATAGACGTTACGCCAATCAGCATCCATAGTAGCGTTATACTTGCCACTGTTCACACCATCGATAACCTCCTTTGCCTTTTCTGCAGCCTTCGCATAATATTCCTGACCCTTGTTTAGAGGATAACCAGCCATTGACATGTAGACTGCAGCTAGTGTTGACTTCACTGCCTGTTGTGTTACATAGACGTCAACACCGAAGAGTTGGGCTGGAGCTGATGTGTAATGTGTTGGCAGATTGACAGCATCAACAGCCTCTAGATCCGATACGATGAGGTCATAGACGCCCTGAACATCAGTTAACTTAGTTGTTCCGTTGTCATCTTCATTGTGTAGATTGATGGGAAGAGGGCCGAACACACGCACAAGATAATAGTATGCGTATGCACGCCAGAAACGTGCTTGGGCGATGGCAAGGTCGATGTTCTCTTTAGCAACAGGCGTCTTCTCTGCATTGTCAATGATGTAGTTAGCTGCCTGAATGAGATTATAATGCAGTCTCCAAGCATCCCTTACCCCCTTGTTGTTATCGGACACTTGGAACTTATCTATCTCTGCACAAGCCTGCTTATTAGAGCCTGGATTAGCCGTAATATCGTCACCTTGCCATTGAGGATAGCCTGGATTGGTGTAGTTTTGAGTATGATTCACCTGCTCATAGAGGGCATACAGACTTTCATCAAGGTCGTTTTGTGAAGCGAAGAAATTACCAGGGGTATGCTTACCTTTTGGGTCTTCGTCTAGAATATCACTACATGCTTGTAGCGTAAGGGCTGAAGCAAGGAGCATACAGCCATAGAATATATTTCTTTTCATATCGTTATTTTGTTAGAAGTTAAAGCGAATGTCGAATGTAAAGGTGCGTGGATTAGGATATGTGCCCATATCAATACCATTGTCCATGTCGACGTTGTTGTTAGAAAAAGACATACCTGCAGGGTCAGCACCCTTGTAGCCTGTGATCGTAAAGAGGTTTTGTATGCTCAATGCTAAGCGTATATCAGCAAAGTGAGTGTGCTTGCGAGCAATATTGTATGCTATGCTTATGTTCTCACAGCGGAAGTAATCTGCATTCTCAATCCACTTACTTGAGTTGCCAAGGTTATTGTTCCCTACAGCATTAAGAGCAGGCATTGTCTTACCAATCTCACTGATGTAATCGGCTGCAGTAACAAACTTTGAAGCACCTACCATGGAGTTCATTGCGAAGCGAACAAGGTTCAATCGTTGTGCTCCAAAGGCACTATTGAAGAAGGCATTGAACTCCCAATTCTTATAAGTAATTGAGTTGTTCCAACCCATTGTGAAGTCTGGATTAGCGCAACCGAGTATCTGTCGGTCTGCACTTTGGGGACTTGTAGTGATGCTCCCATCGGCTGCATAATAGCTATCGAGACCATTTGCGTTTAGACCTGCCCACTTGTAACCATAGAATGTACCGATAGGTTGCCCTTCCTTAATGATAGTTGAAGGTTCAACTGTGCCTGGAGAAGGTGAGCTACCATAGAGAATTGGATCTTGTGATGTCAACTTTACGACTTTATTCTTTAGATAAGAACCATTGATAGTAGATGTCCATGAAAGTTCTGGAGTATCTATGATGCGTGCTGTAAGTGCAATATCAAGACCTTTGTTGGTAATTTCACCAGCATTAACCCAGTATTGTGTACCACCGAGATAGTATGTACGTGACTTCTTTAATAAGGCATCGGAGGTCTTCTTATTGAAGTAGTCAATGCTCAACTCCAGCCTGTTATTGAGGAAGCTAACATCTAATCCAATGTCAAACTGTTTCGACTTCTCCCATGTTAGGTCTGGGGTTGCGATGTTTTTAGCCCAGTAGCCTGTGTAAGTAGTTGATGTTCCGAAGTCAAAGTTAGTAGCAGTCATGGTGCCTAAAGTTGCATATACGGGTACTCCTTGGTTACCGATAAGACCATAACTAGCACGGATTTTCATGTTACTAATCCATGTGATTGGTTTCATGAATTTCTCATTACTGATGGTCCAAGCCGCAGCGATAGATGGAAAATAACCCCACTTTTTCTTTGAGAAACGTGAACTACCATCGGCACGGAACGTTCCTGTTAGCATGTAACGGTTATCGTAATTGTACATTACACGACCTACCCATGAGAGAAGTCCCCACTTGCTGTAATCGTTTGAACCACCTCGGTTAGTTGCATTGTTATAATCCCACCATCCAACGGATTCAGTTTGAAGGTTAGTACCATTGAGCCCCATCATACGAGTGGTACTCTGTGTAGCCTCGAATACACCTGTTGCTGTGAGGTTATGCTTGTCCCATGCGCCTGTATAAGTAAGGTTATTGGTGGTTTGTAAAGTGGTTCGTTGATGATCATTGTTGCCCATACTACTCTTAGGAAGTACCCTTGTGGTTGAAAAACTATAGCCTTTGCCATCAAAGTAATCAAATCCGTTGGTACTGGTAAAGGTAAGTCCTGGAAGAATATGGAACTTTAAGTCTGCATGACCAGTGAGTATATCTGTGCGAAATTGACTAGCATTTGCAATCAAAATACCATAAGGATTGGCTTGAATTGAGTTATAAGGATCCTTCATAAAATTGCCTTTCTGGTCATACATCTCCATGGTTGGAGAGTAGTTTTCAGCAATCCATAGTGGATTATATTGCGACATATCAAAACCACCTCCTGTACTCTTTCCATGGCTGTAATCTAGGTCTCCTGTGAATTCAAACCATTTATAAAGGCGAGAGTGAATGTTGAGTTTAGCTTGATAACGTTCAAATTGAGTATTCTCCACGATACCTTTGTTCTTTAGGTAGCTGCCACTCATGTAGTATTGGGTGTCGGCATTACCTTTAGATATCGTAAGTTTATAGTTCTGAATAGTTCCTGTGCGGAGAATCTTATCCATCCAATCAATACCAGGCTTCGTACCATCGAGGTAAGGTTGTAGCTCTGCTTGGTTTGTAATCTTACCTCCATCAAGTAAAGCCTGTGCATATTGCTTTGTGTTCATCACCTTAGGCATGTTGTAAGCGTTGGCAATTCCGAGGCTAGCATCAAACATGATACTCTGTTGACCTTGTTTTCCTTGCTTGGTCTGAACGAGTACAACGCCATTTGAGCCACGGCTACCATAGATGGCAGTAGACGATGCATCCTTCAAAACTTGTATGCTTTGGATATCTTCAGTATTGATACCGTCGAGTCCATTCTCACGTACAATACCATCAACAACATATAGTGGGTCGTTGTTACGATGGATAGAACTCGTACCACGCACGCGGATCTTTACGCCACCACCAGGTACGCCACTTTGGACAACATTAACACCTGTTACACGTCCTTGGAAGGCTTCACTAACGTTCTTAATAGGCTGATCTCTGAAGGCTTTGTCGTTCATTACCGCTACAGAACCAGCCAAATCGGCTTTGCGAACACTACCATAACCAATGACAACAACCTGATCCATGGTTTGTGTACCTTCTTTTAAGGTAACGTTAAGTGAGCCTCCTCTCCATATAATCTCGTTCTTTTCATAACCAACATAGCTGACAATAATGATTGTACCAGCCTTTACGTTAGATAGAGAAAACTTACCATCAAGATCGGTAATAGTACCATGTGTAGTTCCTTTTGCCATGATTGTTGCTCCGACGATAGGGTCACCATTAGCATCGATAACCTGTCCTGTGCAAGTGTTATTGTCCTGTTGCATGACAGGCAAACTTGTCATAGGTTGCATAGCAGACTTTCCTGCATAGGCAGATCCTGTAGAAATGGCAGCTGCAACTGCAAACATCCCCAGCTTCCTAAATTGCTGTTTCATATTAAGTATTGTGTCTTAGATGAATAATATCGACCTGGTAAACTTGATTTAGGTTTCTTGTTCGTTTAGGTCGGTTAGTATTTATGTCTGTTTAGGTTTATTGTATTATTTGTTACAAATATAATTCTTTTTGTGAAAAGAATCTTACTTTAATACTAAAATTAACATTTAATAATAGAAAAAGGCAGCCTGATAGTTATAAGAACTCTTGCTAATTGGGTTCTTAAATGATCCCTTCTCTGGAGGAAAAGGGTCGGGATTTGAGTTTTGAAGAGTGCTGATAATCTCGTTTTTAACCATTACTACCTAGGTTAAAAAAACAAATTTCCCTCTATATATGATAAGGTTGTGCGAAAAATTAAGTATCTTTGCACACCAAATACCCTATGAAGTGCAATACTCTTAGCGTGTATGTAAACATTTGATAAATAATAATTAAACATAAATTCAATAATATCAAGATGAAGATTTCATTTGAAAATCCAGACAAAGTAAATGGTTTGATGACCATTACAGTAGAAGAGTCTGACTACAAGAATGAGGTTGAGAAGACCCTCAAGGATTATCGTAAGCGTGCTAATGTACCAGGTTTCCGCCAGGGGCAAGTACCAATGGGCATGATTAAACGTCAGTATGGTCCACAGGTGAAGATGGATGTTATCAATAAGATCCTAGGCGAGAATCTACAGAAATATATTACTGATAATAAGATTCAGATGTTGGGTCAGCCAATGTCATCAGAGGCTCAAAAGCCTGTAGAGTTGGAGCAACCTGCACCTTATGAGTTTAAGTTTGATATTGCTGTTGCACCAGAGTTTAAGATCGAATTAAATGGTAAGAACAAGATTGACTTCTATGAGATTGAGGTTGATGACAAGTTGATTGATCAGCAAGTTGAGATGTTCCAGAGCCGTGCAGGTCACTATGATAAGGCAGAGACTTTCGATCCAGAACAGCGTGACTTGTTGAAGGGTGATCTTCGTGAGTTGGATGAGAATGGTAATACTCTTGAAGGTGGTATTACTGTAGAGGGTGCTTCTTTGATGCCACAATATATAAAGGTTGAGGATCAAAAGAAACTCTTTGATGGTGCAAAGGTTGGTGATATTATCACTTTCAATCCTACTGCAGCTTACCCAGATAACGATATCGAGGTATCTTCTCTATTGAAGATCAAGAAGGAAGACGTTGCTGAACATAAGGGTAACTTCTCGTATCAGATCACTGAAATCTCACGCTTCGTAAAGGCCGAGAATAATGCTGAGTTATGGAAAAGCGTATATGGTGAAGATACCGAGATAAAGGATGAGGCTGCATTCCGCAAGGCTATCGCTGATGGTTTGAAAGAGCAGTTGAAGGGTGATTCTGACTATAAGTTCGTTCAGGATCTCCGTGCTTATTGTGAGAAGAAAGTGGGCGATCTTACTTTCCCAGATGCTCTCTTGAAGCGCATTATGTTGGCTAACAACCAGGATAAGGGTGAAGAGTTTGTAGAGAAGAACTATGAGCAGAGCGTCAAAGAACTCACATGGCACTTAATCAAGGAACAGCTAGCACAAGCTAATGATATTAAGGTCGATGATAATGATGTACGTGAGAGTGCACGCCAGATGGCACGTGCGCAGTTCGCTCAATATGGTATGACTAATGTTCCAGAGGACTACTTGAACGGTTATGCTGATGAGATGTTAAAGAAGCGCGAGAACATCGATTCTTTCGTAGAAGCAGCATTGGATCGTAAGCTCGCTGCCGCTATTAAGAAGGTAGTGAAGCTAAATACTAAGACTGTAACTCTTGATGAGTTCAACAAACTTGTAAGCGAGTAATAATTTTAAGAAAAATCTTCTTTTATATATAGAGGTTATCGGTTTTTTTCCTTATCTTTGCTTATAGTAAGCGAGAAGATGCCTATTTTATGGCATACTCTTTGTGAATATGGCAATAATAAGGGAGGTCGATAACCTCTATTTTTGTCACATTATTATATAAGAAAGGATTACAATGAATGATTTTAGGCGATTTGCCACAGGACACCTAGGGATGAATGGTATGGTGCTAGACGATGTTGTTAAGGCACAAGCACAATACTTAAACCCTTATATACTTGAGGAACGTCAGTTGAATGTTACCCAAATGGATGTTTTCTCACGCTTGATGATGGAGCGTATCATCTTTCTTGGTACACAAGTAGATGATTATACTGCTAATACAATACAAGCTCAACTTCTTTACTTGGACTCTGTTGACCCTGGTAAAGACATCTCTATTTATATCAATTCACCAGGTGGAAGCGTAACAGCGGGCTTGGGTATCTATGATACCATGCAATTTATTTCTAGTGATGTCGCAACCCTCTGTACTGGTATGGCTGCATCTATGGCAGCAGTATTATTGGTTGCAGGAAAAGAAGGGAAGCGATCTGCACTAAAGCATAGTCGTGTTATGATTCATCAACCATTGGGTGGGGTACAAGGTCAGGCATCCGATATTGAGATAGAGGCAAAAGAGATTATGAAGTTCAAGAAAGAGCTTTATACTATCATTAGTGATCATTCCCATCAGAGCTTCGAGAAGGTTTGGAATGATAGTGATCGTAACTATTGGATGAACGCAGAAGAGGCTAAAGCATATGGAATGATAGATGATGTCCTTGTTAAGAAGTCTTCCAATAATGTCCTCAATACGTCTGATGACAATACAGAATCAAATAAGTAAAGGAGTAAATAATGCCCCAGAAGAAATGTAGTTTTTGTGGTCGCAGTGAGAAGGAAGTAAAGCTTCTCATCACAGGGTTGGATGGTTATATCTGTGAAGATTGTGCACAGCAGGCTTACAAGATAGTTACACAGACAGGCGCATTGGCTGATGATGAGAATACTGGTAGTGTTGCTTTTAAGGTAAAGGAGGTTCCTAAGCCCAAAGAAATTAAGCAGTATCTTGACGAATATATCATTGGACAGGATGAAGCTAAACGCTATCTTTCAGTTGCAGTGTATAACCATTACAAGCGACTTCAGCAACCGAAGAACGAAGATGGTGTAGAAATAGAGAAGAGCAACATCATTATGGTGGGTTCAACTGGTACTGGTAAGACCTTATTGGCACGTACTATTGCGAAACTTCTCGATGTTCCTTTCACCATTGTCGATGCAACAGTATTCACCGAAGCAGGTTATGTTGGTGAGGATGTGGAGAGTATTCTCTCACGCTTGTTACAGGTAGCTAACTTCGATGTAGCAGCCGCTGAACGTGGTATAGTATTTATCGATGAGATTGATAAAATTGCCCGTAAGAGTGATAACCCAAGTATTACACGTGATGTAAGTGGTGAGGGTGTTCAGCAAGGATTGCTGAAGTTATTGGAAGGAACTATGGTTAACGTCCCACCAAAGGGTGGTCGTAAGCATCCTGATCAGGACTATATCCATGTGGATACCCGCAATATCTTATTTATTTGTGGTGGTGCTTTCGATGGCATTGAACGTAAGATTGCACAGCGACTCAATACACATGTGATTGGTTATAACTCTGTTCAGAATGTTGCAAAGATAGATAAAAAGGACTTAATGAAGTATGTTTTACCACAAGACTTGAAGTCCTTTGGTCTTATACCAGAGATAATTGGTCGTTTGCCAGTGCTTACCTATCTTAGTCCACTCGATCGAGAAGCTTTGCGCAACATCCTTATTGAACCAAAGAATTCTATTGTTAAGCAGTATATCAAGCTGTTTGAAATGGACGATATAAAGCTCACTTTCACAGAAGCAGCTCTTGATAGTATTGTAGACAAGGCTGTTGAATATAAGTTAGGAGCCCGTGGACTACGTTCAATCGTAGAGTCTGTAATGATGGATGCTATGTTTGAAGTCCCATCAAGAGACGTAAAAGAATTTGAGGTGACGGAACAATATGTTCGTCAACAGCTCGATAAGGCTCATATCCAACAATCGGGTTCAGCCTCATAACATATATGTATAGTCTGCCGATGTAGTGTGTAACGCTGCATCAGCAGACTTTCTTTGTTTCTACCAAAACCATAAACGGATAGGAAATCACCAACTATTAACATGACAAAAGAGCTCAATCTTACCGAAAAACTTAAATATTACTTTGGCTTTGAGAAGTTCAAAGGTGATCAAGAAGCCATTATACGCAATCTTCTTGCAGGACATGATACCTTCGTACTAATGCCTACAGGTGGTGGTAAAAGCCTGTGTTATCAACTTCCATCACTGATAATGGAGGGTACAGCTATTGTTGTTTCGCCTCTTATTGCATTAATGAAAAACCAGGTAGATGTCATCAATGGTATCAGTGAAGAGGATGGTGTAGCGCATTATCTTAACTCATCTTTAAAGAAGGCTGAGATAGATAAGGTTCGTGCCGATATTGTTTCCGGACGCACAAAGCTACTTTATGTAGCCCCAGAATCTCTCAATAAAGAGGAGAATATGGCGTTTCTAAAGTCGGTGAAGATAAGTTTTTATGCGATTGATGAGGCTCATTGTATATCTGAATGGGGACACGATTTCCGTCCAGAATATCGTAAGATACGTTATGCAATAGATACTATTGGAGCTGCACCAGTCATTGCGCTCACTGCAACAGCAACCGATAAGGTGCGGACGGATATTATTCGTAGTCTTGGAATAGAGGATTGTGCCGAGTTTAAAAGCTCTTTTAATCGTCCTAATCTATACTATGAGGTACGTGCAAAGAGGAGTGATGACGATACAAGCAAGCAAATAATTAAGTTCATTAAGCAGCATACAGGTAAAAGCGGAATCATCTATTGTCTTTCACGTAAGAAAGTGGAAGAGTTGGCAGCCATCCTTCAAGCTAATGATATAAAGGCTGCGCCCTATCATGCAGGGCTTGATTCGGAAACGAGATCGAAGACTCAAGACGACTTCCTTATGGAGGAGTTGGATGTTATTGTGGCTACAATAGCATTCGGAATGGGTATTGATAAGCCTGATGTACGCTTCGTTATCCATTACGATATACCGAAGAGTTTGGAGGGATATTACCAAGAGACAGGACGTGCTGGACGTGATGGTGAGGAAGGGATCTGCATTGTCTTCTATTCAAAGAACGACTTGAAGAAACTCGAGAAGTTTATGGAAGGAAAGCCTGTAGCCGAGCAGGACATTGGTAGGCAGCTGTTACAAGAGACTGAGGCTTATGCTGAATCGTCTGTTTGTAGGCGTAAGATGTTACTTCATTACTTTGGTGAAGAATATCCAAAGGATAATTGTTGTATGTGTGATAACTGTCTGCACCCGAAGAAGAAGATTGAGGCAATGAATCAGCTCTTGATAGTTCTCCAAGCAGTGAAGGCTTTGAAAGAAAACTTCCGACAAGAGTATGTCATTGACTTCGTCAAAGGTAGGGCGACAGATGATCAAAAAGATCATAAGCATAACGAGCTTGATGACTTCGGTGCTGGCGAAGATGAAGACCCGAAGATATGGAATCCTGTAGTCAGACAAGCGCTTTTGGCTGGTTATTTGAAGAAGGATGTCGAGAATTACGGATTACTGAAGTTGACAGCAGCAGGCAAACGCTTCATGAAGTCGCCAACGTCGTTTATGATCGTAATGGATGCCGAATTTAAGGATGATGAGGACGATGATACACCATTGACGGGCACTGCTGTTCTCGATCCAGAGCTTTTCTCCATGCTAAAGAACCTTCGTAAGAAGATAGCACGTAAGTTAGAAATTCCTCCATACGTCATCTTTCAGGATGTATCCTTAGAGCAGATGGCAATGATGTATCCTATCAATGAAGAGGAACTACAGAACATTCAAGGGGTAGGAGCTGGTAAGGCGAAGCGTTATGGGAAAGAGTTTTGTGAATTGATAAGGCAACATTGCGAAGAAAACCACATCGAACGTCCCGAAGAACTACGTGTGCGAACGGTCGCAAAGAAGTCTATGCAGAAGGTAAAAATCATCCAAAGCATTGACAGACAACTCCCACTTGATGACATAGCTTCGGCTGAAGGACTTGATTTCGATGATCTTCTCACTAAGATTGAAGAGATTGTCTATAGTGGAACGAAGCTCAATATCGATTACTTCCTAGAGGATGTTTACGATGATGATACAATCAATGACATCTATGACTACTTCATGGACAGTGAGACAGATAGCCTAGATGTGGCAATGGAAGAGTTTGGTGGTGATTATAGTGAGGATGTTATCCGGTTGGTACGTATAAAGTTTCTGTCAGAGATGGCAAACTAATCGCATATAAAAAATATAATTTTGACTTAAAGGAAGTGCTTTCTTCGATTTGAAGAAAGGCTTCCTTTGTTGTGAAGAGAGGCTTTCTTTGATGTGAAGAAGGCGTCTCTTTTTTTTCAATTTCTTGTCTGTTGCTAACGAGGCCGGTTCTCTTTAGTTTGCAACTACTAGTTAGAAGATGTATGAAATGCACGAATCTTATATCCAGAAGAAGATCAGAACATCCGTTACTATATCTTTTTTCCATGTGATATTACAGATATTCTATTATCGTACTAAGCTGCCGTTAAATAGCTTTAATTCGATTAGAGAAAATGGAGAAAAAGCCTGTCTATTTGATAATTAATTACTAAATTTGCATGCAATAAATTTCCAAATCATTATGTCATCATTTGTTGCAGAAAAGATCAAGATGGACGGATTGACTTACGATGACGTCCTTTTAATCCCAGCTTATTCGGAAGTATTACCCAAAGAGGTACAGTTGAAAACCAAGTTTTCACGCCACATTGATCTCAATGTGCCCTTTGTTACAGCGGCAATGGACACCGTTACGGAGAGTTCAATGGCGATTGCCATCGCTCGAGAAGGTGGTATTGGTGTGATCCACAAGAACATGACTATTGAGGATCAAGCACACCAAGTTGCAATCGTGAAGAGGGCTGAAAACGGTATGATCTATGACCCTCTGACTATCTTAAAAGGTAGAACTGTGAAGGATGCACTCGCGATGATGGCCGATTACCACATTGGTGGTATCCCCGTTGTAGATGAGGATAACCACTTAGTAGGCATTGTGACCAATCGAGACTTGCGTTTTGAACGCCATTTGGATAAGTTGATTGATGACGTGATGACCAAGGAGAACCTTGTTACTACACATCAACAAACCGACCTTACTGCCGCTGCGCAGATTCTTCAAGAGAATAAGATTGAGAAGTTACCAGTAGTCGATAAGGACAATCATCTTGTAGGTCTAATCACTTATAAGGACATCACAAAGGCTAAAGATAAGCCTATGGCAAGCAAGGATGAAAAGGGGCGTTTGCGTGTCGCAGCAGGTGTTGGCGTTACAGGTGATACCATGGAGCGTGCCGAAGCATTGGTTGCTGCAGGTGTAGATGCTATCGTTATCGATACTGCTCATGGACATTCTGCAGGTGTTATTGGTAAGTTGCATGATGTAAAGACAGCCTTCCCTAACCTTGATGTTGTAGTGGGTAATATTGCGACGGCAGAGGCAGCTAAGTTCCTTGTTGATAATGGTGCGGATGCTGTGAAAGTAGGTATTGGTCCTGGATCTATCTGTACAACACGTGTTGTAGCAGGTGTGGGTGTACCACAGTTGAGTGCTATCTATGATGTTTATAAAGCGTTGGAAGGAACGGGAGTGCCATTGATAGCTGATGGAGGATTGCGCTATTCTGGTGATGTCGTGAAGGCTTTGGCAGCTGGAGGAAGCAGTGTGATGATTGGTTCTTTGGTTGCAGGAACAGAGGAATCTCCTGGTGACACGATTATATTCAATGGTCGTAAGTTTAAGAGTTATCGTGGTATGGGCTCTTGGGAGGCTATGGAGCAAAAGAATGGTTCACGTGATCGTTACTTCCAGAATGATATTCACGATGCAAAGAAACTAGTGCCAGAAGGAATTGCAGGACGCGTTCCTTATAAGGGAACTGTTCAAGAAGTTATCTATCAACTTGTTGGTGGTCTTCGTTCTGGAATGGGCTATTGTGGTGCTGCATCTATTGAAGATTTACACAATGCGAAGTTTACTCGTATCACCAATGCTGGTGTTATGGAGAGTCATCCACATGATATCACGATTACGAGTGAAGCACCAAACTACTCTCGTCCAGAGTAATTAAATAACTAGGAATCAACCGCCCTCTTCTCTGTAAAAGCAGTGGAGAGGGTATGTGTGTTTTAAATAATAACAATGAAAGTCAAGGCTCTTTTATTATTATCACTGCTGTCTACTACGATGGTATTTGGGCAGAGTGACCCAACCATAATGACTATCAATGGGCATCCAGTTAGTCGTTCTGAATTTGAGTATTCATATAATAAGAACAATGCTGAAGGAGTCATTGATAAGAAGAGTATAGCCGATTATGTGAACCTGTTCATCAATTATAAGTTAAAGGTGCAAGCGGCTTTGGATGCTCGTTTGGATACATTGTCTTCCTTCAAGCAGGAGTTCCTTACCTATCGAGATCAGCAGGTTCGTCCATCGTTCCTAACAGACTCAGATATTGAGAAAGCGGCTCGGGATATTTATCAAGAGACGAAGGAGAGTATTGATGCGAATGGTGGCTTATGGCGTTGTGCACACATTCTTGTAGGAATAAACCAGCGTGCGACAAAAGAAGAAGAATTGAAAGCTAAGGTCTTGGCAGACTCTATCTATAATGCTTTACAGCATGGAGCAAACTTCGGAGAGTTGGCTAGGAAGTATTCTGCTGATCGAGAGTCTGTACAGAATGGAGGCGAGTTGCCTTTACTACAAAAGGGGCAGACTGTACAGGAGTTCGAGCGTGCTATGTTGGCATTGAAGCCTGGTGAGATTAGTAAACCAACACTTTCTCCTTATGGTTATCACATTATTAAGATGATAGCACATGAAGGATTGGCTCCTTATGATTCGTTGCATGCAAGGATCTTACAGTTTATAGAGATGCGTGGATTGCGTGATCAGATTGTCGATAAGAAGTTAGATAGCCTTGTTCAGCAGGCAGGTAAGGGTGTAACTCGTGAGCAATTACTTGATAAACAACTTGCGGAACTGGAAGAAAAGGATGCTAGTTTGAAGAATCTTATCCGTGAGTATTATGATGGCTTATTGATTGTTGAGATGAGTAATCGTATGGTTTGGGATAAGGCTTCAGCAGATGTTACGGGCTTAGAAAACTATTTCCACAAACATAGGAAACAATATAAATGGACTGAACCACGCTTTAAAGGCATTGCTTATCATGTAAAGAATCAAGCTGATGTTGAGGCTGTGAAGGATTGTGTGAAGCGACTTCCTTTTGCACAATGGAATGATGCACTGCGTAAGACATTCAATTCTGATAGCACACTTCGCATACGTGTTGAGAAGGGAATCTTCCGTAAGGGTGATAGTGAACTTGTCGATAAGCAGGTGTTTGGAATGAGTGTTCCTGTGAAAGAGATGAAGGACTTTCCTATTGGTGCAACCTATGGTAAGAAGTTGAAAGCACCAGAGTCTTTGGATGATGTACGTGATCTTGTGGTTTCTGATTATCAAAAGGAACTTGAGAAGAATTGGGTCGATTCATTGCGAAAGAAATATAAAGTTGTGGTTGATAAGGCTGTGCTTGCTACAGTCAATAAGCATTAAGTGATAATAAAGGATTCAGATGAAGATAAATAAATGTAAGACAGGTGCTTTGCTCATAGGCGTTACGCTTGTGGCAATGGGCTTGCATGCAGGTGCCTTTCGTGCCTCTGCACCGCTAGTTCTAACAGATTCGGTAGATACGAACCAGGTTGATAAAGCCAACAATGTTGTCGATGAGGTGATATGGGTTGTGGGTGATGAACCAATCTTAAAGTCCGAAGTCGAGATCATGAAACTGCAAGGAGAAGCAGAGGGAATGAAGTGGGATGGAGACCCAGAGTGTGTGCTGCCAGAACAAATAGCTGTGCAGAAACTCTTCCTTCATCAGGCCGCCCTTGATAGTGTAGAGGTGACTGAGTCGGAGATAGCACAGGGAGTTGATCAGCAAATCAACTACTGGATTTCCTTGCCACAAATAGGTTCTAAGGAGAAACTAGAGGAGTTCCAACATAAGAGTATAGCACAACTTAGACAAGACTTGCATGATGATTATAAGAATCGTCAGTTGGTTCAGAAAATGCAAGAAAAGCTTGTTGGTGATGTGAAAGTATCACCAGCAGAGGTGCGAGAATACTTTAAGAAGCTACCAGTGGATAGTATTCCTATGATTCCAACTACCGTGGAAGTAGAGATTTTGACACAAACACCAAAGGTGGAGACAGAGGAAGTTAATCGTATTAAAAACCAACTACGTGACTATACGGATCGTGTAACAAAGGGGGAAACATCCTTTGCTACTTTAGCACGTTTGTACTCCGAAGACCCTGGATCATCGCGTCAGGGCGGTGAATTAGGTTATATGGGAAGAGGAGTGTTAGACCCTGCTTTCGCTGCAGTAGCATTCAATCTAACTGATCCGAAGAAGGTTTCTAAGATTGTAGAGAGCGAGTTTGGGTATCATATCATTCAGTTGATTGACCGTCGAGGAGATAAGATTAATTGTCGTCATATCCTATTGAAACCTCGTGTATCAATGGCTTCTATTGATGCTGCAAAGGAAAGGTTGGACTCTATTGGGCGCGATATTCGCAAAGAGAAATTCACTTTCGAAGATGCTACCGCATATCTTTCTGATGACAAAGATACGAAGAACAACCATGGTCTCATGGTCAACTCGTCAGATAACTCACGCACTTCACGCTTCAAGATGAAGGACTTGCCAACGGAAGTAGCACGAGTTGTTGACACCATGAAAGTTGGTGAGATCTCTGCTCCTTTTCAGATGGTTAACAATCGAGGGAAGGTTGTTTGTGCTATCGTAAAGCTAAAGAGTCGTACCGACGAACATAGAGCTACGATAACAGAAGACTTCCAAACTATGCGTGATATAGTTATTGCTCATCGTCGTCAAGAGATAATTCATGACTGGGTAGTAAGCAAGATTAAGAACACTTATGTTCGCATGAATCCTCGCTACAAGGATTGTAAGTTCAAGTATGAAGGTTGGATTAAATGACATTAGAAAACACTTATATATATAAGCTTTGCGGGCATAGAATCATGTTAATCACGATTCTATGCCTGTTTGGGTTATGCTATAACTGCCCTTCTATGGCTCAGAAAGTGACGGAAAAGAAGGGTAGTAAGTTCTATATAGACCATGCTGATAACCTTAGACACAACCAGATGTTGATGCCAGATGTGCAGATTGCAAAGGGTAATGTTCGGTTGCGTTATAAGGGAATGACGCTTAGTTGTGATAGTGCATACTTCAATGACCAATCGAATTGGTTTAAAGCTTTTGGTAAAGTTCATATGACTCGACCAGGTGGAGTGACGCTTGATTGTCGTCGTCTTCACTATGATGGTATGTCTCAGATGGTTCATGTTAGAGAAAAGGTTGTTGTTCGTCAGCCTGGAAAGTCGCTACGTTGTGATAGCTTAGACTATAACATGACATCGAAAGTTGCTAATTACTTCGGTGGTCGTGGAACCTTGGTTTACAATGGAAATACTGTTATAGCCGATCAAGGTGATTATAACACAGAGAGCCACGATGCGAACTTCTTTGGTAATGTTGTTATGTTTACTCCTAAGTACAGAATAACAACTCCTGAGGCACATGGTAATACAGAAACAGGTTTGGTACACGTTGTTGGCAAGTCAGTTATTCGAACAGCAAAGGGCGAAGTCGTGCATACTAACGATGGAACTTATAATAGTCGAACTGACAACATGGAGCTTAATGGCCGTTCAACGATTACATCTTCCAAGCAAGATGTAGAGGGAGATAACATCGTTTATAACAGTTCGACGGGTGAAGCCGAAGGGCATGGTAATGTAAAGATAGTCGACAAGGCCAATGACAGAACCATAATAGGTCAAGACGTATTCTATAATGAGAAGACAGGTCATAGCACTGCTCGTGGTAATGTGAAGATCGATGATCGTCGACAAAAGAGAGTGATAACTGGTGATGAAGTAATCTACAATGCCAAGTCTGGATATAGTGAAGGACATGGTAATGTGAAGATTATTGATAAGCTAAACCAGCGCACAATCACTGGTCGCGACCTTACTTATAATAGCAACACTCGCGAAGGAACAGGGGAAGGAAACGTCTATTATATAGATGAGAAACAGAAACATGCCTTCAAAGGAGACTATCTTCACTATACTGACTCGGCGGCTATAGCATTTGGCGGAAAGCCTGGTCCGATTGCAAAGGACTTCTCTCAGGGTGACACACTATTCGTTCATGCCGACACTATTAGTATGAAGGGATTCTACATGAACACGCCTAAGATGTATCGTGAAATCTATGGCGTCAACAACGTGAGGGCGTTCCGTACGGATGTACAAGCCGTATGTGGATTCCTTGTTGCTAATACGAAAGACTCTTGTATGACTATGTATGACTACCCGATAGTATGGAGTGGTAACCGTCAACTTGTTGGCGATTCGATTAAGGCATACATGAATGATTCCACCATTCGACAGGCTTATGTTTATGGCAATGCGTTCTCTATTGAAACGCTTCCAGATAAGCAACACTATAATCAAATATCGTCACGTGATATGCGCGCAGACTTTGTCAATGGTGCTGTTAGGCGTGTGGACGCATGGGGAAACGTAGAAGTTGTGTTCTATCATACCGATAAAGACAGTACGTTGATAGGGCATAATTACACGGAGACAGATACCCTTCGTATGTTCATAACACCCGAACGTAAGTTGAAAAAAATATGGATGTCTAAGGCAGATGGTGTGATCAGTCCAATGACGCAGATCCCCCCTGATCGCCTGACATTGCCTCACTTTGAGCTTTTTGATAATGTTCGTCCAAAGGATAAGAATGATATCTTCCGTCGTGCGGCACGTAAGACGGCAGCTACCAAGCGCAATGCTCAAGTCATCTTGCCACCTCGACAACGTATAGAGTGACCCCTTGTCAACCTATTGTCGTAATCATTTACGACAGTAGGTAGAATCATTTCCGACAATAGGTCAATTTCTCTTCACATTATTAACATCATTAACTCCTTTGAAATATGTTCTTCTTTCAATCATCAAAGCCCCGTCGTTTTCATCATGAATACATGTATGTTGACGAACGTAAAGAGTTTCTCTCGGATATAGAGAAGCGTGCGAAAAATGAGTTAGAACAGCAAGATGAGTCAAAGGAGGGATATCGTGAGGGACTTCAAAGGCGTCTTTCTCATAGCTTGCGACCACAAGTTTTGACACACAAACACAATCGTTTCACAGCCATGTGGGTGTCTTTGATACTCTCTGCAGGTGTTATAGCACTGCTTATCTTATTCTTGTTTATTGCTTAAGCATTATTAATCAATGAGTGATATCATACAACTTTTACCCGATAGTGTAGCCAATCAGATTGCAGCTGGAGAGGTGATTCAACGCCCAGCATCCGTTATTAAGGAGCTAGTAGAGAATGCCATCGACGCTGGAGCAACGTCAATTAATGTCTTAGTAGTTGATGCGGGGCGCACATCTATCCAAGTGATTGATAACGGAAAAGGTATGTCTGAGACTGATGCACGCCTCTCTTTCGAGCGACATGCAACTTCAAAGATACGGAAGGCAGATGATCTTTTCTCACTTCATACCATGGGCTTTCGTGGAGAAGCACTTGCGTCGATTGCTGCGGTGGCGCAGATAGAATTGAAGACACGCATAGCGAGTGATGATCTCGGTACTCATCTGTCTATATCGGGTAGTCGTTTTACGAATCAAGAACCTTGTTCTTGCCCTGTAGGAAGTAATTTCTTGGTTGAGAATCTCTTTTTCAATGTACCTGCACGGCGCAAGTTTTTGAAGTCGAACACCACCGAATTGAATAATATCATCAATGCTTTTGAACGCATAGTATTGGTTTATCCGCATATAGCCTTTACCTTATATAGTAATGGAACAGAGCTTTTTAATCTTCGGTCATGCAACTATAGACAGCGAATTGTTGAGGTGTTTGGTAAGAGACTGAACCAAGATCTCTTGTCAATAGACGTTGACACGAGTCTATGTCATATCCATGGCTTTGTCGGGAAACCAGAGTCTGCACGCAAGAAGACGCCCCAGCAGTACTTCTTCGTTAATGAGCGTTATATGAAACACCCGTATTTTCATAAGGCGGTTATCACTGCGTTCGATCGACTCATCCCTCAGGGGGAGCAGATTCCTTACTTTCTTTATTTTGAAGTACCGCCTACGAACATTGATGTAAACATTCATCCGACAAAGACGGAGATAAAGTTTGAGAATGAGCAAGCCATCTGGCAGATTCTTTTAGCAGCTGTGAAAGAAGCCGTGGGGCGCTTTAATGATATTCCTTCGATTGACTTTGATACCGAGGGGAAGCCTGATATTCCTGTATTCGACCCTCATTCTGGAACTAAAGCACCGAAGGTTGAAATCAACCCATCGTTCAATCCTTTTAAACAAACTGCCCAACCGCAGAAGCCGAGTGTGCCAGAGGGTTGGGAGGAGTTGTACTCTGGTTTGGATGGGAATGCAGAGATACGTCAATCGAAACTCTTTGAACAGGATGATTTAGATGTTAATACGACTCCAACAGACGAGAGTTTGATTATTTCATCAGCCTCTACAACCTCTACAAACGAGTCGATGATAGAGGAAAAGTCACCTTCACACTATCAGTATAAGGGTAGTTATATCATGACAGCGGTGAAGTCTGGCTTGATGATTATCGATCAACATCGTGCTCATATACGCATTTTATTTGAGGAGTACTTGCGCCAGTTGTCATCTCATAAGGCTCATTCGCAAAAGGTTCTATTCCCTGAAGTGGTGCAATTCACCGTATCTGACAAGCTAATCATCGATCGCATCCTCCCTGAAATGGCAGAGATGGGCTTCCAATTGGATAGTCTCGGTGGTGATAGTTATGCTGTGAATGGAGTGCCAGCAGGCATCGAAGGGCTCAATGCTGTTAGTCTTATTCAAGATATGGTGGCATCGGCTGTGGAGAGTGGGGCAAGTGTGAAGGAAGATATCGATCGTACACTCGCTTTGAGTTTAGCACGTAATGCCGCTATTCCACAGGGTCAGGTGTTGACCAATAGTGAGATGGATAACCTTGTTAATGAGCTTTTCACTTGTGAAAATGTCAATTACACGCCATCTGGCGAACCGATTATTGCGGTTATGAAGCAGCTGGACATTGAACATTTGTTTGATAGTTAAATGAGGAGAAGCGCCTAACGGAAGGTTGTGTACCTGTATTCCTCTGTCATAGAAATATGTCATTAAGACGACTTGTCATTGTGTCTTTAGGTCTAAAAACACGTCTCCTCTATCTTAGAAATATGTCATTACGACAATCAGTCATTGTTTCATTCTGTCTAAACCATGTCGGTAAAGGGTAGGGGAGAGCCTATTTTCAATCTTGTTTTACCCCTCTGCAGCATGATAAGAAGAGCGAACCAGCGGTCCACTCACCACATGCTTGAATCCTTTCTCCAATGCAATGCGTTTGTAATCGGCAAATTGTTCGGGTGTAATATAAGCTGATACGGGGAGATGGTGGGCTGTTGGTTGAAGGTACTGACCCAAGGTTAGACGCTTACAACCCGTTTTGAGAATGTCATCCATCGTCTCTAATATCTCCTCGTGGGTCTCTCCTAAACCCAACATAAAGCCTGTTTTGGCCGTAATACCGCACTCCGTAATCTCATGCAACACATCTAAACTTCGGTCATAACGTGCTACTGAACGCACAGAAGGCGTCAGTCGTCGCACAGTCTCCATGTTATGACCAGCCACATGGGGTTTTGTTGCCATCACCTGATGTATGAGTTCAGCTTTACCCATAAAGTCAGGGATAAGTAGTTCGACCTTTGTTTCGGGGTTCAAACGCTGTATTTCCTTGATAGTCTGTACCCAATGTGCAGCTCCATAGTCGTCTAAATCGTCACGATCCACCGATGTGATGACGGCATAACGCAGTCCTAAAGCCTTGATGGATTCAGCTACTCTTGTTGGTTCGTTGCTATCTAATGCTCTTGGCCGCCCACTCAAAGTGTTGCAGAAACGGCATTTTCGGGTACAGATATCGCCCCCAATCATCAGAGTCGCCGTGCGCGCCATCCAACATTCAGCCCTGTTTGGACATAACCCACTCGTACAGATGGTGTTCATGTGGTGTTTCGACAAGATTCCTGCGGTCTCTCCAGTAGACTTCTTCGATGTTAGATCAATCTTCAACCACTCTGGTTTCATCACGTGTGGTTTGCGTCCAAAGAGCAAGCGGAGTAGTTGTGAGAGTTGAAAGCCACGTATGATAGTCGACAAATCAGTGTTTTCTAAAATATTTTCAACAGCCTCTCTCGTAAACTCCACGCCTTTCAATGGTTTTAGAAGAGCGTTATCAATATCTCCAAGGAGGAAATAATCGCCCATCAAATTGATGTTTACAATCGTGTTATTCTTTAGTTCTATGTGTGCTTCCAGTGTTCCCACACCCTCGAAACGATGCTTTTTTACAATAGAATACTTCGGATTTTTACCATAAACAAAGCTGTCGGAGGCTAACTCCTGTTCTATTCTTTCAATTCCCTGCATATCCTCTTCGGTCAATTCTAACACCTCACTATGGCAGAATTGCTGTCGGGTATAGCGCATGAAGTCGGTTATTCCAATGTCAGTATATTGTGACACGTTGTTGACACGTTGCCGAACAGAATCGATACCCTTGCTCTTGAGCTTCGCAAGTGAGGGCGTGAGCGCATTTGAAAGGTGCGATAGTTGTGTGTTGAAAAGCAATGAATTATGCAGAACACAGCGGTTATCAAGTTGATAAAAAGCACATCCTGAGACCTTTGTGTCATTGATGAGAATATCATTTCGCCCTGATAATTGAGCATTGATACCAATACTTTGTAGCAAATTAGCCATGCGATTCATGTATTGAACGAATGCTTCATTCGCATTAGAGAGGCGTGAAATATACGAAAACTGTATGCACCCTTCATCGGCATAGATACATCCTCCACCACTCTTACGCCTGAATATGTCGATAGAATGTGCCTTGCAATAATCAACATTCACCTCATTTTCAATCAGTTGATTGCGCCCTAACATCACAGTAGGGGGTACACGCCATGCCAAGAAATAATCATCATCGGGGTAATGACGGGCTACGTATTCTTCGACAGCAAAATAGAAAGGTAGCTGATGGAGCTTATCTTGTTTAGGTAATAGTATATATTTCATTGTTTGGTATTGATTGATACTGCTTACAAATGTACGAACTTTTAGAAAAAGAGACGAAGTAATATGGGTAAAAAAACAAATGATTTTGTTGTAAATATTACTGTTCAGTGTTGCAGCTAGGTTTCTTCTACTTTTGAGGAGAAGTCTGTTTATCTGAATACAAATGGTTCACAATGTTTGAGGAGAACTCTTCTTAGGTGAATTTTTAGTTTGTTTTTTCTTCGTTATTTGTTTATTTTCTTATTAAAAATAGACTATTTTTTAGATGAAAACGGCTTTAAATCTAACGTAAAATAATCTATTTTCCCCAATGATAAAAGTCTTTCTCTGATAATGCAGAGCCTCATTTTGCAAATTAAAGGGAGCTGAAAGAATACTAAAAGAGCTTGTGTAACAAGCCTAATGACCTACTACAAGTACAACACATAACCGAACAGCAAGATATCAAATAGAAATGGAGAAAGATGTAAATAATAGCAACCTACATTAAAATAATTCCTTAATTGTTTGCCAGAAACAAAAAAAACACTTACCTTTGCACCCGCCTTACAGAAAGTGAGGGGCGTTTAGCTCAGTTGGTTTAGAGCATCTGCCTTACAAGCAGAGGGTCGGCGGTTCGAATCCGTCAACGCCCACGAATGGTTATCAACAAAAGAGAAGACTTCGTAACACTTGTTACGAAGTTTTCTTTTTATCTGTATAAAAGGCGTCTTCTTTTTTGTTTTATTATTATTTATCCTTGTGAGTTTACCGATTTTATTGCTAAATTTGCACCTATTATTAATCATCCATTGTTATGACTCTCGACACATTAACAGCCGTATCTCCAATTGACGGACGCTACAGAAACAAAACAGAACGTCTAGCTGATTATTTTTCAGAGTATGCTCTTATTCGCTATCGCATACGTGTAGAAATAGAGTACTTCATCACTCTTTGTGAACTACCACTACCTCAGTTGGCAAGTTTCAACCATGATTTATTTGAACAACTACGTGATATTTACCACAAGTTCGATGAGTCTGGTGCAGCAAGAGTAAAGGAGATTGAGAATACAACAAACCATGATGTTAAGGCTGTAGAATACTTCATTAAGGAGGAGTTCGATAAGATTGGGGGCTTAGATGAGTATAAGGAATTTATCCATTTCGGCTTAACTTCACAGGACATCAACAATACGAGTGTTCCACTATCTATCAAGGAGGCACTTGAGGAGGTGTATTATCCACAGGTGGAAGAGCTTATTCAGCAGCTAAAAGAGTATGCAGAAGAATGGAAAGACGTTCCAATGCTAGCAAAGACACATGGGCAGCCTGCCTCTCCTACTCGATTAGGAAAGGAAATAGAAGTATATGTATATCGTCTTAGTGAGCAACTGGAATCCTTACGCAGTTGTAAGTTTACAGCCAAATTTGGTGGTGCAACAGGTAATTTCAATGCGCATCATGTAGCCTATCCAACGTATGATTGGCGTGCTTTTGGCAATCTGTTTGTCAGCGAGAAACTAGGTTTGGAACGTGAACAATGGACTACACAGATTAGTAATTACGACCACATGGGTAGTATCTTTGACGCTATTCGTCGTATCAACACCATCATTATAGACCTTGATCGCGACTTCTGGATGTATATATCAATGGAGTATTTCAAGCAGAAGATTAAAGCCGGAGAGGTTGGTTCAAGTGCTATGCCACACAAGGTGAACCCTATTGACTATGAGAATAGCGAAGGTAACTTGGGTGTCGCTAATGCTATTTTGCAGTTCTTAGCACAGAAATTGCCAGTTAGTAGATTACAGCGCGACTTGACAGACTCTACTGTCTTGCGTAATGTAGGTGTACCACTTGGTCACAGCGTTATAGCTATTCAAAGTACGTTGAAAGGTTTACGTAAACTTATTCTCCATGAAGAGAAACTACGTGAAGACCTTGATGATACATGGGCGGTAGTAGCTGAAGCTATTCAAACTATCCTTCGTCGTGAGGCTTATCCACATCCTTATGAGGCATTAAAGGCTCTCACACGTACCAATAACAAGATGACTGAGGAGACAATTCATGAGTTCATACAGACATTGAATGTTAGTGATAGCGTAAAAGCAGAGCTCATGGCAATTACTCCACACAACTATACGGGAATTTAAAACATCCATAAATCATTAAAAAGAAAGATTATCCTTAATTCCGCAACACTATTATAAATTAAACTTTTTAAGTACCTGAGCAACAAAAAGTTGCTCAGGATTTTGCCATGTCAGAATTTTCACTTATCTTAGTGTTGCAAAAAAAAACAAGAGAATCCAACGATAGACATGGCGAAGATACAAATTAAATCTGAGAGACTCACTCCTTTTGGGGGATTATTTTCAATCATGGAGCAATTTGACTCCACATTATCATCTGTCATCGACTCAACCCTCGGTCTAAGGTGTAGATCGTTCGGTTATCAGTACAGCGAAATCATCCGTTCTCTCATGAGTATCTACTTCTGTGGCGGTTCATGTATTGAGGATGTCACTACTCATTTGATGAACCACCTCTCACTTCATCCGACACTTCGCACTTGTAGCTCTGATACTATCCTCAGGGCGATAAAGGAGTTGACGCAAGAAAACATTTCATACACATCAGATAT
>NZ_AJIN01000020.1:0-8935 GCF_000257925.1 Prevotella sp. oral taxon 306 str. F0472 | reverse complement strand
ATATTCCACCAATATTGCCCAATCTCAATTATGGAGGTCTGAGCTTCGTAACCTTTCTCCATACCCACAATAAGTAGGAACATACGTAATACTTGAAACTCTCCACAAGTGGTAAGTAGGGTGAAATACTGCTTCTGCTGCAACTTGCGCTCGTATGTTTTCTTGACCTGCAACTTTGCCCTGCAATGAGGGCAAGTGCAAGTTTCTCTCTGTTTGTTCATTACCCAACTATGCCCACAATCCATACAAGTGGTGCGACCTTTGGGCAGTCGGTAGGCGAAGTGGTCTATGCACTCACGGAATGCCCACTTGCTTTGTGTCTTGGTTATTGGGCGAAGATGCTTGCTCTGTTCCAAAACAGCCTTTTCAAATTTGTTTCTCGGTTTCATAGGCTTAAAAATCAAATATGATGGTTGTACTTGGGTTGGTTCTCGTCTTTTACTCGTGCGTTACGGCTCTGTATCTTTGCAAGTTCCTCACGCTGATATTGCTTAATGGCTTCTGCCTTGCTTCGGCTTTTTCTTCCTCTGTAGTTCACAAGTGATTAACGGCAACTTGGCAAGAAAAGCCTTCCCACCTCATATCGTCTCATCTAGTAGTGAACAGCCATAGAGAAGATTTTTTCAGCTAAGCTCTCAACAACTCGTCATCATCATCAAAGCCTTCAACCGCTTTTCTGCACTTCATTAAGAATGTAGGTGATGCACTCCTCGATATTCTTGTTCGGTTTCATCAAGTTAGGGGCAAATAAGGGTCTGCGCACGCTGTTAGATACTCGTATGTCCGTGTAAATGTTCTGTTCCTTTCATATTTATTTTGGATTTCTACATTTGATTGATGCGCCATATAGGTAGGCTCTTAGGCTTGTTCTGTCGGGTGCGTAATACTCTGTCCATTGTCCGTACTGATTGACAAGGTATTTCTTCAGACTCAAAGAAGTCAAAGCGATAGCCTTGAGGGAACGGCTGTGCGGAAATAGGTTTGAGTTCACCGCTCCATAGCCAATTCTTTTCCTCACGCTCATCATCCACGATTGAGTTTCACGAGGAGATATATTTCTATTACAAAGCTCTCCAAAGGGACGTCCCATTGTACAAACTTAATTGCCAAACTTGCTCACTTTTTCAGCAGGGTTAATGCGGTAATGAGAGGAGGAGCTATATCCTTTCTGTTCATCAGATGTTGTATTTACTTTTTGCTTATCCATAGCGACATTTTTTTTATGCGTCCAAAGATCGGAGTATGCTGATTCTTTTTTGTAGCAAAATAGAGGTAGCGGGGCGGGCTTGCACAAGGTTTTGGCGGAAAATACAACCCGTAGGTGTGGAGATTTTCCAGACAAACCAAGCGGCTTAGGACCTTGAAAGCCACAAGCCCCTACTACCTTTGCGGATAAAAAGGGAACAGCATCCGTCTCTTTCATCGCATATCGTGGAGCATGGAAAAGAAGCAAAAGTGCAACGCTCGTAGTGGAAAATAGAAAAGGTGGCTATCTCAAATGGAGATAACCACCTAATGAAATAACATGAAAGTTTACAGAGCTGCTTCTCAAAGCACGCAAGCAGGAGGCACAGAGAATTGCCAGCCAGAAGAGAATGCTCAGCAGTAATGTACTTTTAGAATTACCCTGATATAAAGCGATATCAGAAACCGCAATGAGAACCAGTTACACTTGCGGGTACATCTTGAGATAAGCCAAATGAACCGATAACGATGGAAAGCAGGATGCGAGTTCGATAAGCGTGTCCAACCGAAGCGATGGACTTGCTTGGGAGAAGTCGGCTGCTGCTTGATATTATCGGTTTTGTTCGATGCGTCTGCCTTGATGAAGGCAGGTGTGTGAACGATTTCGTTAAGCCGTGAGGACAATGGAAGCTCGCTTCTATTGTCTCGGCGAGAAATCGCACTTTTAAGAACATCTTGATTCATGATGATTGTATTCATATCGGAGCTTTTAATAGTTTCAAGAGCAATAACAAGATGCGCAGACTACACAAAGACAAGTGTTTGCAAAACTCTTGACGTGTGGAGTGGAGCGTTTATCTTGGCTCTTGGCACTACAAAAGCCCCCGATGGTGAAGTATCAAGTCATGTTCTCACTATCGACAGTTGGCAGACCATTAACCTCGATAATCAGAACAATTGTCCCTGTCAGTTCGGTGTAGAGTTTCTCATACTCTGGAGTTGCGCCAAAGTCGTCTGTCAGTTCATACTTATCGAAAACGCTTTGCACAGCCTTATTCTTCAAAAGCATTGGTGTTAGTCTTTCAGGAAGAGGAGAAGGGAGTTCTTTCTCGAACTCATTCTCTAAGACAGACACAAGCGTGTCGTACTTGGAGAAATGCAGTCCTTGATATAATATTTCGCTTGCCATTACCTCCGCCTCTGGGTGAGAAAAACCTTGTGCTATAGCATCGCAGTAAGAAGTTAGGGCTTCATCAGCTCTTGCCGTTATGAATGGTTTGTCACTCAGCATTTCGGGGAAATGCTCACAGAGATAATTCTCTAACTTCAAACGGAAGTAAGAAAGCTCTTTCTTTGTTGTTGTCATAATTTTCTTGGTTTAGGGTTGTACATTATTTAGAGTTGATGCCCATAGCAACTTTGAACTTGTCTAACTTGCCAGCCAACTGTTCCATATCGTGTTCTATTTTCTTATTGGTAATACGGGCATATATTTGTGTCGTTTTAATGTTGGTATGCCCCAGCATCTTCGACACACTTTCCATAGGAACGCCCTTGCTGAGCGACATGGTCGCAAATGTATGCCGGGCAAGATGGAAGGTCAGATTCTTCTTGACACCACAAAGGTCGGCAATTTCTTTTAAATATGCGTTGGTTTTCTGATTCGTTAGGATGGGAAATAGTTTGCCGTCCCGATAGGTCTTGCCACTATACTTTTCGATGATATTCTTCGGAATATCCAATAAAAGAACATTTGTTGCAACACTCGTCTTTTGTCGTTTTGTCATTATCCATTGTTTTCATCAAGGGTAACAATGTTCTCGGGAGTAAGGTTGGCCACATCAATGTAGCCAACCTGTGAAGCAGAGAAACGAATAAATCACGAACAATTCCAACGTGTATGCCCAGATCTTATTGGCTATCTTCAAAATCTCTTCATCTGTCAAGAAACCACGATTGACGGCTCAAGGTGAAACGATGATTAAGAAAAGGATCTGATGGATACGCCCATTTTTCTTCCTAAATGTAATTGTCTTGAAAGTCTTCATTGTCTTGGTGGCTGTATTGGGTTCTGACCAACTACTGTGCGAAGATAAATATCAAAGTCGTGTATGATAATATAGGTGAGCTCAGAAACGTATTCCGAACGTTTGTACTTTCCTGCAAGAAAGTCGTGAAGTGTCGTTTGCAGACATTATATTTCTGAAAGTGGCAGCACTTACAGATATGCCCACTTGCTTGCAATATCTTTGTTGTGCTTATCGAAGAGTGTCATCATCGTTTCACCTCTTCTTTCTTGCCGAGATACTCCGACTTATACGTTCCAAAGAAATGGCATCTGTCTTTCCAATTTTAAGATAGTCTGCAATCCGCTTTGGATGTTATCAACTCGAGATTAGTAGAAAGCCTCTGTAGTCCTTCCTTTCAGCCGTTCTTTTTCACTATCCCATTGCGACTGCGAACGGCAATCCTGTTGATCCAATGGAAAGTCGTTCGTTGTTGAGATAGATTCTCAACATCACGGGTGTTTTACCCTCCTTGTTCACATAGTTGCTTCTTAAATAGAAGACTGCTCTGAAAATGGTTTTCATTTGCGCTGCTGTTGTTTAATTGTAGCCATGGCAAGGAAAGTTGTAGCCAAAATTCAATAATTGTAGCCAGCTTCTATAGAATTGTAGCCAAAAGATTGAATTTTAGCGAGATAAACTTCTGTAACCACGCTGCAAAGTTCGACATATTTATTTGAATAACAGCAATTTGCGTGTACTCTATGCGTACTCTGTACGAACTCTTGGCTACAATTTTTATTTTGCTCAAAAAGTGTAGCCAGATTGTAGCCATTGTAGAGTATTTAGGGAGTATTTACCCCCTCTGTACGTACTCTGAGAAGAAGAATGGATATAAAAGAAAAGTATCATAACTACTTGTAGCTATGATACTTACGTTTTTGTTAGAATTTCTCTGTTGGTCTGTTCAGAGTACCTAAAGCGGAGAGAGAGGGATTCGAACCCCCGGTACCTCTCGGTACGACGGTTTTCAAGACCGTTGTAATCGACCACTCTACCATCTCTCCAGAAGGTGTGATTTGTAGTCAACCTGCTTCCTTGTTTAAAGCGAGTGCAAAGTTAAGAATAATTTCTTTAACTACAAAACAAATAGACATTTTTTTTCAATATTTGTGTATAAAAGTGGAAGATAGCCTTGTGATTTCCTGTTTTAGATGAGTTGTGTGCAGAAATCTGTCTTATTTGTAGCGCCAAAGATGATATGAATAGTTAGATAATCTTACACCCAAAGACGTATATTTAGGGCAAGGGGAGAAAATCAAAAAGATAAGAGAAATAATAAAGCAAAATTCAATTAACAAAAGAATTTTTAATAATAAAACAATGAAATATCAGAGTAAATAACTACATTTGCAGTTGTGCACTTTTGTTTGACAACGTACAAATTTGGAAACTGGGGAGATAATTAAATTTAGTCACTGATATTTATGAAAAAAAATAAAATTAAAAAGGAGTTTCTACACAAACTGGAGTTTTTCTATAGAAATTTGGGTAGCATTTGGTCTGTAGAAGACTTTGCAAACAATAGAAATGTTCAGAGTCTCTTAAAAGATTATTTATTGGTTCTTGAAGAAAAGGGTATCGTAAAAATTATCGAAGGCAATAAGTTTAAAATAACGAATTTGCCATCGAGTATAATGTCTCGTCAGTCTAATAGCGGAACTAAAGAATGATAAATCTAAAAACAGGAGAAGTCATAACCTTCAAATAACACATGAGTTATGAAACGTAGTAGATTAATAATAATAATAATAAATTATATTTATCACGATAATATTTATTTGATGTCTCCAATTGTTGATTGGAATTTATTAGATGTGTTGAATGAAAATATTCGAGATAATTATAAAAAAATTAGACCTATTTTGTTGAAGTGGCAGGAAAATGGATATATAAAATTAATAGAAGATGACGACATTGTTTTTTCTTTTATTCCAGAGAAATTACCATCAAAAGAACAACTAATAGAAGAGAGCCTGAATTTCAAATAATGATTGATAAGAATGGTGAACTTGAAAACAGGTAGAACAATAACATTAAAAGAATATGAGGAGAATAAAAATTGTTAGTTTATTGGCAACTTATATTTGTCATGATCCATTTGCATATAGCCCTATCTGTACATGGGATAGCTTTCCTCCAATTATATATACAGAAAGGGAAAGAATACTTCCTGTATTAAAAGAATGGGAACATAAAGGATATTTAACTTTAATATATGATGATAAAACAGCCTTCGTCCTTAACGTAGAAAAATTACCATCAAAATCAAAACTAATAGAAGAAAGTCGTAATGTTAAATAAAGAATTGTAGAAGTAGAAAAGAAATTAACGAAGAAAGTATGGGACTTTGCCTATAGCTGCTTTATTTGTTCAAAGACAAATCATAGATAGAAGATAACCTGCATGTTGCATGGCATAATAGAATATCAAATAAGGGAAATGAAAAAATGTAATATCCTATATCATTCAATAACAATGTTATTCTTTACAACTTTGCTATCCTCCTGTCTCAAAAAGACTACCGTTCCCATCGAATCGGCATTCACCATAGAGGCATCGGAAGATAAAACCTCTCCTGTAACTATTCAACTAAAAAATGAAAGTTACGGAGCAGATGAGTATGAATGGACATATGAAGGAGGCATTCCCTGCAGTTCCAATCAGAAGAGTCCAGGAAAGGTTATGTTCACGCAAGCTGGTGCTACTACTTTGGAAGTGATACACAATGCACAAAAGTACATTCCAAGTAAATACTACAATACGCTCAAAGGCCTTCAGTTGGAAGATGTTATTGTCCATGCAGATGATGCAGGTGGTTTTAGGTTTGATATTCAATGGAGTTCAAAAATCATAACAAATACGGGAGATCAGCAAACTGTGAATATTTTTGTAGACACAAAAAACTATTCCTCTGCCAGCAATATGTTCAAAGACTTAGGTCAATTTAAAGCATATCTGGGTGTTATCGATAACTTCGACAATCTCTATATCATACAACAAGGAGGTAGAGGAGTGACTCGTGAGCAAATAATCGATCGTCTAAAAAGTGTTTTAAATGATGGAAATAATAAAGATGAAGTGTTTGAAGTTATTTGGAATAATGAAACTTTGAGAAAAAATGTTTTTGAAGGGCTTAGCCGTAAGAAAGCATTAGAATGTTTTAGTCAAAATATCAATAGTAGTAATTACGAAATGTTTAACTCAATTTTAATTACCAAATAGCATGAAATATAGGACGAGAAATATTGTAAAAGGTGTAAGTGCTTATCAGTTAAAGGAGAATTGGTTGATTCATGATTCTGGGAAAGAATTAAGAAAACACGAATTATATTTAAATAATAAGAATATTGGTGTAGAAGGCGTGTCCGATTACTTTATAAATAAAAGTTTTATTCTATTTAATAAATGGGATGGAAATGACAGCTTTTCCTACGATTTGAAAACTGGCAAGATTGAGGTTATTATACATAACGCACAAATAGTATCTATAAATAAATATCTCATTTATGAAGATACAAACAACGTCTTCCACTACAGAAATAACAATTTTGTAGATGTTTTTTCTTCTAAATATTTCTTTAATATATTGGAAGACAACTACGGGATTACTTATACTAAAACACATTTATCAAAAGCAAATTTTCAAGATGAAATTCTTTGTCAATTTCCTCTTTCTTCATTGGGAGGGACGGAATATGAACCTGGCAAAACCGATAAAATAGATAAAATTTTAGGCATTGCTCACGGCAATATTTGGTTTTATACAGATTTTGGAAGGTTGGTAGCTTTGGACTTGGAAACGGGGAATGTAGTTAAAAAGATATCGGGCAATCCTTCGGACAAGAATTCTACTTATGAAATGACTTTGGGATTAGGAGATTGTTTTTTCCGACCATTAGATAAAAACATTGTAAGTGTTAGTGGATTTGATTTTCAAATCATCGACACTGAGCAGTTAGCAGTTACAGAGCAGTATGATTTTCGGGAAGCCGATCCCATGGGTATAGGAACTTATCGAAGTATATATAGTCCGATGCTTCAAGGAGATTATTTCACCTTTTTGGGGATTAAAGAGGAGGACTTTGGATACATTCGTTGGATTGGTATTTTCGATTATAAAGCCCGCAAACTTGTTTGGGAATATGAAGTCATCAGCGAAGAGGTATTCGATGAAACGAGAAACCAATTAGTGCCTCCCCAACCATTGTATATGAGCGGTAATAAATTGTATGTCAAAGATATCAAAGGCAATTTGCATATCTTTGAACGAGAGGATATATGATGGTAAAAGAAATATGAAAAAGAATAATCTGCAGAATAGGGCTGTACTAATATTCATGTTGGCTTTCTTAGTCTCTTCTTGTCTCAAGGAGACAGCTGTTCCAATCGAATCGGCATTCACCATAGAGACATCGGAAGACAAAACCTCACCTGTAACTATTCAATTGAAAAACGAGAGTTACGGGGCAGAAGAATATGAATGGACATTTGAAGGAGGACTGCCTAGTAGTTCTACCGAAAGAACTCCGGGTCAGGTTGTCTTCACTCAGTCCGGTGAGCACAAAATAACCTTGCGAGTGTGGAATGCTGTAGAGGAAAGAACAAGCCAGCAAACCATAAGGGTTGATTCCGCCATGACTATAGACTTTGATTTTTCAATCGCTCTCAACGACATTGCCCCGGGCGTGGTATCTATTACCAATAAGAGTAAAGGCGGAAGCCAATACGAATGGACTTTTGAAGGTGGCATTCCCTCTACATCCAACCAACAACATCCGGGAACGATAACATTTGCGGATGGTGGGGAGCATAAAATCCATCTCAAAGTATTCAATGGCAGTAAATATGAGGAACTTACTAAAATTCTAACCCTGCAACCTCCTATGCAAGCCGATTTTTCGTATGCACCTCTGCCTGTTGATCAAGACTGGGAAGCCCCACTCACGTTGAAGACAACCTATCTCACCACAGGAGGATTGTCTTATCATTGGGTATGTGCAGGAGCCAATGTGCTGTCTCCTACAAGTGAAACGAGGCGTAATGGACATTTGGGAGGCTGAAAACCTCTCGGGTTTTAGTAATGGACATTTGGTAGGCTGGTTGTTCCAGCCTACTTTTTTTGTATTTATGAATCCATCTATAAACTTCTTCCTGTTAGCTTCATTCAATCCATTATGATTATGCAGTGCTCTTTTGCTGTCAGATAGTCATTCCATAGAGAAATATTATTTATACGCAGACCACCTTGAAATTGTCTACCACAATCCTTGCAGGAATACATCTGACCAGAACGTTGATGCCCATTCTTTTTAACATTTGAGCTATTACAGAAGATACAGTTTTTTATTCATAGATATTCAAATGCTGCAAAGGTAGTAAATAAAAGAAATCCGAGAGTTTTTCAGCCTACCAAATGTCCATTACACCATAAAAAATGAAAAAGAAAAGTGTTGTTTTTATTTAAAATCTTGCGAGATTGAAATTATTTCAGTAGTTTTGCAGCCGAAAAAAATCAAATTAATTACTAAAAGGATGTAATTTGGGGATAAATATAATTAAGAACGAACAAAGCCTTGATATTAAATAACTAAAGTTTCCCACCCAAATAAATAGATAGAAAAATAACAGTTTGTCGAATTTTCTTTGTAAATTAGTAATCGCTAAAGAACTGATTTTAAAGA
>NZ_AJIN01000019.1:0-29503 GCF_000257925.1 Prevotella sp. oral taxon 306 str. F0472 | reverse complement strand
TGAATCTTGCAAGTGAAACCGCCCGTGACATCGTAGCCAATGGTGACATTGTGGAGTTTGGTGACATGGGAACGTTGACACCCTCGTTTAAGAGCAAGGCGGTAGAGACTGTTGAGCAGTTCCGTGCACAGCAGCACATTGAGAAACCTGTTATAAAGTTCCTTGCTTCTGCGAAGTATTTCACACTGAATGATGTTACGTATGAGCAAGTAGCACCAAAGGAAAAGAAAGGAAAGAAAGAGAAAAAGAAGGCAGAAGGAACAGAGCCTTCAGGTCCTGTAACAGAAGGATGATAACGGATTTTTGAGATTCTGCTAAAACAACAAAAAAATTGTTCGCGAAGAAAATCGAAATTCTTCGCGAACAATTTTAATTTTCTTCGCGAAGAATTTTTTGCGTTGCTTAGAGGAACATTGTAGCAGAAGAACAAGGCTTTAGGCTGAATGATATAAGAACACATTTCTTATGACAGGTTCTGCTTCTAGATAAAGGTGCCACGGGAGCATTTATTAGATTGATTCAGGGTATCAATCGTTCTGTAATAAGACAATCGATTATATTAATTGTGAAATTAATGTCTTTCAAAACTAGTGTATTAATTTGGTTCTCTCGCTCCTGTGGTACAGCCTCACCCCCAGCCCCTCTCCTACAGAGAGGGGGGCGCCTAATGGGGTGAGGCTTTTGTGTAAGACAGAGGTACATAGGGCTTGAAGACAGAGTAACAGATGAACACAAAACTTTAGTAACACAATTTTAGACATAAGGATTAGGAAAATAGGGGCGAATGCCACATTTTTATTTGGCACATAAGATAGTTGAAAAGTAAATTATCACGGAATTTTCGTGAAATTCCGTGAGATTCTGTGATAATTCCGTGAGGATATTCTGTAATATGTTGATTACTAGTAGAATAAACTCCTAAGTTTTATACTGCTTTTCCGTGATTTTTAAGTGATATATTCTTATTAAGAAGATTGTATTATCGTTTGTTACTTCGTGATTTCCTAAATTGGATAAGACAACATTCTTATATTGAGGGGATCTTTTAGTTTCTAATAACACCCCAACGGAGCTGCTCCTTTAGGAAGAACTCCGTTGGGGTGAGGCTTTTTTATAGGTTGATACGAATGCCACCGATAACCCATGTGCTGGGTTGAGGGACGTTTCCATAATCAAGGTAATGCGTTCCGAAGAGGTTGTTAGCCTCCAGATAGGCTGTCCAACTCTTATCATTCCAACTTAATCTAGCGTCCATTACGCCGTAACTTCTGTATTTGTGACGTTGATTATTTACGTCCAAATAGCTGCCCATACGGTGTTGGAAGCGATAGTTAAGACCAAGGTCAAGATTGCGCCAAAGGTTCATTTGGAGGTTACTTACCACCTTATTCTTTAAGTATTCGAGGGCATATTTGCTCACGATACCTGCTTGCTCTGTCTTATCTTGGTTGATGTAACTATAAGCAACACCGAACTTCTTAAAGAAACGTTGCGATGGAATGAGCTGCAGAAGATTAAAGTCAAGTGCCATCTCTGCCCCGAAGTCGTTGATAGTTCCGAAGTTAACACTCTTCCAAAGCGGTGCTCCGCTGGCATCTAAAGTCCCATCATTGATCCAGTCGATGAGGTTCTTATGATGATTCCAATATAGGCTCGCCTTGGCTGTAACACCCTTAGTTTCATATTTTACGCCAGTCTCTAATGCTGAAAGTTCCTCTGGTTTGAGGTGCTTATCAGCCTTATGACCGCCTACTGAATAGAACAACTCCGTTACAGAAGGCATACGAAGAGATGTGTTGTAAGAGGCATATAACTTCCATGCTTGTCCAATGCGATAACTTGCGTCAATGCCTGGGTAAACACGCATGTGCATATCAGCTTGTGTGTTCTTAACGGCTATTAGACCCGCAGATAACGTGAATCGGTCAAGGATGAGATTGTGTTCAAAGACGAACTGGATGTTCGTTCTGTTTAGACCAACGGTGTAGTCTCTGTCCGTACCATGGATATGCTTAGGCTTAGCAAGCGGTTCGCCAAGGTTACCACTGACGAGATCTTCATTGCGAATCTCGGCTCCTACGGCTGTTCGTCCTAGTTTCCAATCAAAGTAAGTATTGAGGTTTACACCATAGACATCCGTGCGGTGATAATTGAAAGGATACTTGTTTGCAGCGTTTCGGAACAGTTCGAAGCGATCCATACTACGGTTCCAATAGATGGCAGGACGGATGTGGAAACGCCCTTGTAGATTCTCTGCTTGTATGGCAGTAAAGGTTTTGAAAGTGTGTTCGAACTGGTCATCATACTTCGTTGAGTAGAACGTGTTAGAGCCAAAGTCCTTGATACTCATACCTGCATGCCACTGAACTCTAACGTCGTTATCCGTGTAATTGCCTTGATAGAAAGCCTTACCTGTGTGATAATCAGCATTCAGTTTGCCTGCTTTGTTACGAAGATAACCATCACTGCGGGTATATGAACCAGATAGCTGATTGTTCCATTTTCCCTTTGATAAGTTCGCTCGCATACCAGCACTAAGATAGCCATAAGAGCCGCTTTCGACGTGTGCGGAGAGACTTGATAGTGGTGGAGTTTGGGTTACAATGTTTATAGCACCTAATAAAGAAGACGTACCATAAACTCGTGCAGCAGGTCCTTCAAGAATTTCTATGCGCTCGATTTCACTAATATCAACTGGGAAATCGAAGGCGTTATGACCTGTTTGTGCATCACAGATATTGATGCCGTTGAGAAGAATTGTGACTTGTTCGGAGTTGCCCCCACGTATGCTTACGTCTGTCAAAGCCCCTATAGGACCCTTTTGTCGTACATCGACACCGACGGCATACTTCAATAAGTCATTCACACTCTGTACTGGCGCCGCTTGGATATCCTCACGACTTAGTACAGTTACCATTCTCGCTTGCTGACTAACAGTCAGTGGTGCGCGTGTCCCCGTGACGCTTACTTCATCCATCATCACGCCTCGGTTGGTTATAACTGAGTCCATTTCTGCCTTTTCAGCATTAACGCTAATGCCTTTGGCAGTAGCATGCTGTAAGGTTGTAACACTCAGTACACCAATCAAAACCTCCTTACCAAGAACGGCAAAGAGCGAGTAGCCGTGATTAGAGAAGTGCTTAAACTTCAGGACACTGCGCTTTTCAAAAGTTGGTTTGTACATAATATAATTAATAAGAAAACGCCAGTTGTAAGTTTGTTAACAGACTGGCAAACGGGTGCAAAAGTACTAAATCTTTTTGTAACGGCAATGTTTAATCTATGTGAATGTACTTTTCTGCAATAAAGAGAGATAAAAGTAAGGTTGTTATAGTGCTTATATTCCATCTTTTTAGTACTTTTGTAGGCAATTAATTCTCGGCACCGACAAACTATTAATTGCACAATGAAAGCATTACGTGATCGTATTTTAAAGGATGGTAAGTGTTATCCTGGAGGCATCCTAAAGGTAGATAAGTTTATTAATCATCAAATGGATCCTAATTTGATGAAGCGTATCTGTGTGGAATTCATACGTAGATACGCCTCAATGGAGATTAATAAAATCATCACAATAGAGGCTAGTGGCATTGCACCAGCTATCATGATGGGGTTCTTACTAGACCTTCCTGTTGTCTTCGCAAAGAAGAAGAAGCCTTCAACAATGACCGATATGCTGTCGACGACAGTGTTTTCTTTCACGAAGCAACGTGAGTATCATGTCGTAATATCCAAAGAATACCTAGGAGAAGGCGATAAGGTGTTGTTCGTAGATGACTTTCTTGCCTACGGAAATGCGGCTAAAGGTATCATAGACTTGTGTAAACAAGCAGGTGCGGAACTAGTTGGTATGGGCTTTATTATCGAGAAAGCATTCCAACATGGACGTGATGCAATAGAGCAAGCAGGCGTTCGCTGTGAGAGCTTAGCAATCATTGAATCGCTTGAGAATTGTGAGATTAAGATGAAAGAAGATTAAATAAGGTGGGCATTATGTGTCCACCTTTCTTATTTATAATCTATTTCATCTATACAAAGATTCAATTAAGTGTGTTCTAAAGGACATATAACTCCACCTTATTATATTATAGTTTAAAAGTAAAAGAATGGAAAAGTCGAAAGAACTTATCTATGGTTTGAATGACAAACCACCCCTTCGTGAAACCTTATTTGCGGCTTTGCAGCATTTATTAGCCATCTTTGTGGCTATTATCACGCCTCCCCTCATTATCAGTTCGGCGTTGAAATTTGACTTAGAGACCACTGGCTTCCTCGTATCTATGTCTCTTTTTGTATCAGGGTTAGCGACCTTTATTCAGTGTAAACGCTTTGGTGCATTAGGAGCAGGACTTCTCTGTATTCAGGGAACATCCTTCTCTTTCATCAGTCCAATAATTGGTGCAGGAATGTTAGGTATGGTTGGCGGAAAGATGAACGTTGAAATGGGTTTGAGTTACATCTTTGGAGCATGCCTTGTTGCGGCTTTTGTGGAGATGATAGTGAGTCGTTTACTCCCTTATACACGTAAGATTATCACACCATTAGTGTCTGGTATTGTTGTTTCCCTCATTGGTATGTGCCTCATTAAGGCTGGTATCAATTCGTGCGGAGGTGGTCAGTCGGCTATAGATGCTGGTACTTTCGGATCCATGCAGAATCTAGGTTTAGCCTTCTTAGTACTTGTCAGCATTATATTCTTTAATCGTTCAAGCAACAGATTCCTACGAATGGCATCCATCGTGTTGGGCTTGTTGGTTGGATGTATTGCTGCTTACGCCCTTAACATGATTGACTTTTCACGCATAAGTGGTGCTGGAACGCTGAATATACCAACCCCCTTCAAGTATGGACTGCACTTTGATTTAGGTTCCATCATCGGTCTTGGACTTATCTACTTGGTTACTGCTGTTGAAGCCTTCGGCGATATTACAGCTAACTCATTGATATCTGGCGAGCCAGTTGAGGGTCCTGTATTCTTGAAGAGAGCACAGGGTGGAATCTTAGCAGATGGTTTTAATTCTTTCCTAGCCGCTGTCTTCAATAGTTTCCCTAACTCCATCTTTGCTCAAAACAATGGTATGATACAATTAACGGGCGTTGCCAGTCGTTATGTAGGGTATTTCATTGCAGCTGCCTTGGTGTTATTAGGACTCTTCCCAGTGGTTGGTCAGCTCTTTTCTCTTATTCCTGATGCCGTCTTAGGAGGTGCCACTCTCCTCATGTTCGGTACTGTTGCAGCAGCAGGAATCCGTATCATCGCTTCAACGAAGATAACTCGTAAGGCAGTATTGGTTATGGCAATCAGCTTTGCAATGGGCTTGAGTGTAGAGTTAGTGCCTAATATTCTTGATAAGATGCCAGACCTCATTAAGAGTATCTTCTCAAGTGGTATCACCACAGGAGGACTTACTGCTATCCTCGCTAATGCGTTTATTCGTATTAAGGAGTAGGCATTTATTATTTTTTATCATCGTTTCGGTGCGTTTTCCTTATAAATGTTTATCTTTGCAGATAATGTTGAGGAGAACGCACCGATTGCGTTTCCTGCTAGATAAGAAATTATATTTTAAAGACTATGTCGATACAGAATAGAAAGCGTAAATTTACTAAGTCAATCGCCTTTAAGGTACTTTGTGGACTGGTGATACTCATTCTTTTAGGGATAGGATATAACCTGGTTGTTGCTGATGATGATAGTCCTTTGAGCGAAGAAGAGCAAGAGGAAGAACAGCAACGCACTGCCGATAAGGACACGATAGACATTGTCGGCGATTATTTATGGCCTAATGCAAAGCCTTCAAAGAGTGATTTAACGACCAATGATGATAAGGATAAGACTGCAGATGAGGCTAAGGACAAGACTGACAAGGCTGATAAAGCTAAGGGAAAGGAAAGCACATCCCATCAAGAAAGCAATGAGGCGCCAATGGCTGCACCAGCTTCTCCTGCCCCAACAACGCCTGATCCAGAACCTTCTAGTAAGTCTTCTGCACCTACAATAGAGAAGATGAATGCACCAAAGGTCGAACGATTAGATTAAAGAAGACGTATATTTCAATTAGAAAGAAAGTGAGGTTCTATCATGAAACGATTGTTTTTATGTTTGTTTTCGGCGCTCCTAATGATAGGATGTGCAACGACTTATTATGATTCTGATGGCAAGCCTGTATCTAAGGAGACGATGGCTCAACTGAAAGCTGCTGCTGTCAAGGCTCATTTAGGCGAGCATCGTTACCGCATCTTCATGGATAGAATGGAGCCAATGAGAGGTCCTTCCATCTATTTACAAGATGATTGGGGCATTGAAGTAAGCGGTGATTCGGTTGGTTTATTCCTCCCTTATGTGGGTAGGGTGTACCAAATTCCATACGGTCGGGGCGGTGGCTTGTCCCTTGTTTCGCCTCTTTTGAGTTACAAGGAAGAGCCTATGAAAGGTGGCAGACGCATTTTTATGACCACTCGCAACGATTATGAAAGTTACCAGATAGTCTTGGAAGTGTTCGACAATGCGACAGCCTCCTTGCTTGTCAACCCTAGTGGGAAGGATGCGATACGCTTTACTGGTGTGATGGAACTCAATGACAGTTTTACAGTCAAGAATGGTAAGCCTGTGAAGAAACGCCAAGTATCATTCATGGACTTATAATATTTGGTGGAAAGAATATCCTCCTGTCTCTGCTCATTTACTATTTTGGTAAGGTGCAGATGACAGGATTTTTTTGTTTTAAAGATGTCTCTCTTTATGGGAAGAAGTTATCTTCTATGATTTTTCCTGTCAAATTGTAATACGCATAGAGAATAACTTATCATGTTGGGTTGATATATATCAACTAAATGACAATATGCTAATTGTTGTGCATGAAACCCTTAATAATAGTATAGTTCGCTTTCTTTTCAAAGCTATTTAACGCTTATTTCTTCTCTTTTTGTTATTCTTTTTGCTCTTTACTAACAACTAAGAAGGCGGAAAAAATAAGTTGAAAATACCCTTTATAATATTTGGTTGTATCATAGTTTACTATTAATTTTGCTCATAGAAAACGAATAATTAAAGACCTAACAACAATGAAAAAGTTCTTTTTAGCAGCTTTTGTCTGCTTGATTTCAGCAACATCTTTCGCTCGTGAAGGTGTGACAACAACAGTAGTATCACGTGATACAATCTTCTACAATCAAGCATTACGATCAGTGAAAGGTGCAGATAATGCTGCTTTCTATCGTCTTCTTGCAAAAGAAAGCTATAAGGGTGTAGAGCGAGACATCTTCCAGGACTTCTATCCAGATGGTCAGAAGCGTTTGGAGGGTGGCTATTCTTTCCTCGACTTAGGCAATGATGCCAACACAGTTCTTGATGGTCATGTAACCGCTTATTACCCCAATGGTATGGAGAAGTGGCATTGCAATTACAAAGATGGTAAGCGTGAAGGCTATCTAACGCTGCACTTGCGTGATGGAAGTATCGGTGTTGTGGCTTATAGAGAAGGTAAGAGTCGTTTCGACTACATGACGATTACACACCCTGATGGTCGAATGGAAAAGGTTGGATTGAAGCACTATTCAAGTCTGATCCAGTAGGAGTTACCTGTCAGAGTTTAGTAATTACAAGCCTCCCCAAGCCCCTCCAAAGGAGGGGATGTGGGTTACTAAGATATAATGGAGGTATGAAAAGAATGAGTAGCGAATTATAATTAGATTTAACAAGAGGCTCTCTTTGATTCAAAGAGAGCCTCTTTTTAATTGCAAAAGGGCGTCTCTTCGATATGAAGGAACGCCCTCTTCAAATGGAGTATCTTTTATCTTTCTGCATAGCCACTTGTTTGTTACTAACGAGACATGGTCTCTTTCTCTGTCTTATACATAAAGTCATAAATTATTTCAGTCACTCTTTCCTTGCCTTCATGTGTAAGATCAGGAAGAGTGAAGAGCCTTCCTTTCGTTGTATAAATTATCTGAACGATGAACGGAACGAAGTGGTAATTATAATCGTTGACGCCTTCTATCTCATCAGCTGTTACTTCGATGTACTTACAACGGAGGCAATCATAAAAGCAGATGTGGTCTCCTTTGATGGAAAGATAGTCTTTCTTCCATAATTTCTGACATGTAATAAAGAGCTTGAAAAGCCAATATGAGATAGCAAGACCAGTCATCCACAATGCAAGAATAAGCATTAGAGGATGAGATGCATCTGCTCCTTTGTGTCCAAAGAAGAACCATATACAAAACAAAACAGGGATGGGCGCATGCAACGTATCGATGAATAGCAATGGACTATACTTGTATTTGATAATCATATCAGAACTGCGTGTAAATGAAAGGTTGTATACTATGCTGGCTAAAGTTGATGACTAATTGCAGAACAAAGGCGAAGATAGCGAGCTTCACCAGCCATGGTGAGCGGATGAACTTCGTTTGTAACCATTCATAATCAGCCTCTTTAATGCTGTGAAGTTCCAAACTAATGAGTACAACTGCCGTCCAGAGCGGGTATTCTAACAGGAAAGTGTAAGCATCACTCAGCCTAGTTGTTTGAATGATATTCGTTATCAATGTCAGAGCAGAGTCCATATTAGGGGCACGGAAGAATATCCATGCGAGTGAAATATAGCCAAAGGTGATGCTCCAACAAGCAGCTTTTATAGGCTTGGAATTGGGTATCTGCTTCAGACCATTGTTGTTGCAAAACTTATGAACGACAAGTCCTATACCATGCATAACGCCCCATACGATGAACATCCACGATGCCCCATGCCATAAACCAGCAATAATCATGACAGAGAAGCTATTGAGGTAAGTGCGAACAGTACCCTTTCTGTTACCTCCAAGAGGGATATATAGGTAATCGCGAACCCATGTTGAAAGTGCAATATGCCATCTATGCCAGAACTCAGTGAGGTTAAGACTTTGGTAAGGGAAGTTGAAATTGTCCTTTAACTCATATCCCATCAGGGCTGCAACACCAATAGCTAGGTCGCTGTAACCCGAGAAGTCGCAGTAAATCTGCACCGAGAAGCCCAACACCCCCATAAGATCTCCAAAGCCATTCTGCACTGCTGGCGCATCAAACACTATGTTGTTATATTGCGCAAGATAGTCTGCTATGAGCGTCTTCTTTATCAATCCGCAGACAATCAGCCACAATCCTTTATAGACAAGGGCACTCTTGATATTCCTTTTAGGGGTTTGAATCTGTGGTAACAATACTTCGGCACGGGTGATAGGACCAGCAATGAGGAGGGGAAAGAACGTCAGATAGAATGTGTAATCAAGTAGTTTCGCAGTCTTTGGATACCTCCCTTTATAAACATCCACCGTGTAGCTGATGGCTTGGAAAGTAAAGAAAGATATACCAACAGGCAAGAGTAACTTCATAGGAGAGAAGTTACTGCGGAGCAGTTCATGGAATATTTCAAGGGTGAAGTTCGTGTATTTATAGTAGAGTAGGGGTATCAACTCTGTGAAAATGGTGATGGCTAAGCCCGTCTTACGCAACTTTCCATGTTTTAAACGCATCATAGAATGGGTTAGATACCATGATACAAAGGTGGTGAAAGGCAATAGCCACATCAAAGCACCATTTGCTTTGAAAGCGAAAAAGAGGCTAAAACAAATGACATAAACCTTTGTCCACTGCTGACGATAGTGTCTAAGGGGGATGTAAAGAGCGAAGAAAACGAGGAAGCAAGCCATGAATGACAGCGTACACAACGACCAGTTCTTATCTTGTGAGGATAAGAAATCAAGGAACGTGGATGTTAGCTGCGATAGTTCTGTCATGCTTCTATAATTCTTTCGCTTACTTTCCTTTTATGTATTAAAAGCCTTCGAATGCTGGTTGTAACAAACTTGTGTTTGTTGCCTTGTGATGTGCTTTAGGGGAATTGAGCTGCAATGGATTGTCACATTCATTACTAGCAATAAATTTTGCAGCCGTATCCATCCAATAAGCAGCAGCTTCCCATGTTGGGTGATAATGGTCACTTCCTCGTTTTAGTTTTAAGTGTCTACTATCGAAGAAATGCCCTGCACCTACTCTTTCTTTGATGATGTCATTGATACCAGTATCTCCATTCCAATCCGAAGGACTGATCCAAACGAAAGGAATATCGCCTATCTTCTTAACCATTTCACTAACATATTGTGCCCTGTTAGCGAGGTCGTTGATGAATAACTCATTACTTCCAAGACAGATAAGGATGTAAGTTGGCTTGTATTTAGCGATGTAATGCTCCAGAGTATGCGTCGTTCCCCATCGTTCAGTGGATGAGCTATACCATATAACAGAGTATAGTTTATGCCCATTCTCACCTGCGTAATCACCCAAGCGACGTGACAGTCCCTCCACCATAGAGTCTCCGATGAAGAGAATTGTTTGGTTTCGATGAATTGTCTTAGACTTCTTCTTGTGTTCTTTCTGTGGTTCTTTAGCAGATAGGAAGATACTTGTAAGTGTTATCTTCCTTATTGTGTAGCTGCCCAAAGTTATCTCTTTTGGTGAGAAAGCATAGGCTATGATGGCTGCAAGAACTACAGCCATCAATAACAATGATTTGATTTGGGCATACATAAGAGCTACTTTACTTTAAGTCAATCTCTATTGGGCAATGGTCGCTACCCATAGTTTCTGTATGAATCTTAGCATCTATCAATCGATCTCTCAAGCGTTCGGAGATAAGGAAGTAGTCGATACGCCACCCCGTATTCTTCTCCCTTGCACGGAAACGATACGACCACCAAGAGTAGGTTACTTGCTCTGGATAAAGCGTGCGGAAGGTATCTATGAATCCATTATTCAATAGTTCGGTCATCTTCTCACGCTCTTCATCGGTGAAGCCTGCGTTTCGGCGGTTTGTTTTAGGGTTCTTTAAGTCGATCTCCTGATGCGCAACATTCATATCACCGCATACTATGACAGGCTTAGTCTCATCTAGTTTGTGTAGGTAGGATTGGAAGTCCTCCTCCCACTTCATGCGATATTCCAATCGACGAAGCTCATCTTGCGAGTTCGGTGTATAGACCGTTACGAGATAGAAATCGTCCATCTCTAGTGTAATAACACGTCCCTCATGGTCGTGCTCATCAATATTAATACCATAAGTAACGCTCAATGGCTTATGTTTCGTGAATATCGCAGTACCTGAATAACCCTTTTTATCAGCGTAATTCCAATATGATTCGTATCCAGGAAAGCTTAAATCAAGCTGACCAGCTTGCATCTTCGTCTCTTGCAAACAGAAGAAATCAGCGTTAAAGTCCTTGAATTGCTGCTCAAAGTCTTTGCCCACGCAGGCACGAAGACCATTTACATTCCATGAAATAAACTTCATATATCTTCCTTTCTATCGTCCTTAATGTATTATTAACTCTTTTGTTGTGATTCAAACTCAAATGTTACAGGCAAGTTGTAGTCGGTGGAAAGGGGAGAGAAACCACCTCTTCCGTTACTCTTCTTCAAGTCTCTAATGGTGAAATTAAAGTGCATCTCTTGTGTTGGCATTGCATAGAAACAAGAGAAAGGCAGTGAGCCTCCTGTGCCAATAACCTCTACCTGTTGTCCATCCAAATTGATGGTGAAGCTGAGTTTAGCTGATGCACTGAAGAAAATCATTTGTTCCTGTGGCTTAAAACTCGTTATAATGACTTCCAGTTTACCATTCGTAGCATTCAAGAGAGCTTGATATAGCTTTGAAGATTGGTTCTTTATGCCAGCTGCTAGTTCGTCACCATTGATGTTCTTAACGCTGATTACCTCCTTATTAGCTGTCCATGTCGCATTCTTTGAACCCAAGTCACCATTGCTATTACTCAGCTTTACAGTACCAATGTAATTGCCATTGATGTTTTGATAGAGCTGTTCAACATTAATACTTGGTGTATCTTTCTCCTTAGAACATGCTGTAAAGAAGTTGATTGTAACGATTGCCACGAATGTTAGTGTGGCTACTTTTAAAACCTTATTCATAACTTTTCTCCTTTTAAATATTAGTCGTTATTATATCCGTTTGGTCTCTCCACGCAGTAAGTTCATAAACTCGTTGCGGGTTTTACTTGATTCGAACACACCACTATAAGCACTTGTTGTGGTGATAGAGTTCTGTTTCTCCACACCACGCATCTGCATACACATGTGTTTCGCTTCGATGACTACCATCACACCTTGTGGTTTCAACGTGTCGTTGATACATTGCATTACTTGTTCGGTGAGGCGTTCCTGCACTTGAAGTCGATGAGAGTAGATATCGACGACACGTGCGATCTTACTCAAACCAGTAATCTTTCCGTTTGGAATATACGCCACATGCGCCTTGCCATAGAATGGAAGTATATGGTGCTCACACATCGAGAAGAAGTCAATATCCTTGACTATCACCATCTGGTTATACTTCTCTTCAAAGAGAGCATCCGTTAATACCTTATGAGGATCTTGTGTATATCCACGTGTAAGAACCTGCATTGCCTTAGCAACTCGCATTGGAGTTTTCTCTAAACCCTCCCTTGCTGGATCCTCACCAAGCAGTGTTAGTATCTCTTTATAATGTGCCGCGAGTTCGTCTAAACCATCACGGAATTGTGCTTCTGGGGTCATATTATGTTGTTTCTGATTATTGCTGTTTATGAGGTTGGCTTATAACCCTATTTAGGGTATTGCCCGATATGGTCGTAAGGGTATAGAGCTTTATCCATATAAGGGCGTAGCCTGTTACCCTAGTAAGGGTGTTGTTTGGGTGTATATATAATATATAAGGTGTGACTACATTTAGTTGTCAACAAATGATGACGTCTTCACACTAACCATCATGCGTACAACATTCGCCTGTGAAAATCCTTCTTTACGCAACTTCAACATTACTTTTTTAGCAGTGTTATAGTCTGTGAAGTTACCAACGAGGCACATCCAACGTGGCGGATAGAAGTGAACATAGATGGGCTGATTGGGGAATAACTCTTTAGCCGTTTGTCCTGCTTTGTCTGCTAGTTGGTGAGATACACGTGTGTTACCACCACTATAAGCCTGAACACGAAATCCCCTAACCTTTTTAATACCTTTCTTTACACGTTTGGTTACAATTTGTTTGCCATCGTCTATATCATCGAAAGTTGGATCATGAGGTCTTCTTACTAAACGTTTCACTAGCTTAGTTCCAACTTGTCTAACGGGCTGTAAGGTGTTATTGTCAGGTCGTGCAATCTCTGGTTTGTGGTCGTTCAGTTTAGGAACTGACAGTTGTTTTGTATCTGGAGTCTTAATCTTTGAGCCTATTGACTGGCGTGATTGTTCACGCTGACTCTCTACTCTCTTGCTTTCTTTATTAGCTTTCTTCGCTGTTTTCTTACCATTGACTAATGCGTCAATATCGGAACTCTGCGTTACAGTTACCGAACTTTGAGCATAAGTTGTTGTAATGGTTGTCAGTATGAGAACTATGATTGTAAGGAGTCTTTTCATGTCTTTTATTCTAATTGAAAAGTGATGAGAGGAGCACAGAACGTGACTCCCTCTCATCATTAATATTTGTATGGATTACTTCTTCCAAGCATCAATGATACCCTTGAAGTCAGCTGCCTTCAATGAAGCGCCACCAATCAAGCCACCATCAATGTCAGGTTTAGCAAACAACTCTGGTGCGTTGCTAGCCTTACAGCTACCACCATAGAGGATAGAAGTGTCCTCTGCTACTTCCTTACCATACTTCTCTGCAACGATAGAACGGATGTAGGCTAACATCTCCTGAGCCTGGTCTGAAGTAGCTGTCTTACCTGTACCGATAGCCCAGATTGGTTCGTAAGCCAAGATAATGCTCTTCCATTCCTCTGCTGAGAGGTTGAATACTGAACCTTCCAACTCTGCCTTTACTACCTCGTTTTGCTTCTCTGCCTCGCGCTCTTCGAGAGTTTCACCACAGCAGAAGATTACCTTCAAACCATTAGCAAGAGCTAATTGAACCTTCTCTTTGAGGATCTCTGCTGTTTCTCCATAGTACTGACGACGCTCAGAGTGACCAAGGATAACATATTGTGCACCTGTGCTCTTTACCATTGCAGCTGATACTTCACCTGTGTAAGCACCCTTCTCCTTGTCTGCACAGTTCTCTGCGCCAAGTCCAACAACGCTTGAATCTAATACCTGAGCAACACTTGCGAGGTGAATGAATGGGGTACAGATAACAACATCACAATTAGGTTTCTCTGCCTTGAGTGACTCGTTAATCTCTTTTGCTAGCTCGACACCTTCCTGCAAGGTCTCGTTCATCTTCCAGTTACCTGCTACGATTTTCTTTCTCATTTGTTTTTTACGTTTTAAAAGTTGATATAATTTATTTGATTGTTCCTTTTGTTTCACCCAATCTTCTTTCTGTTTGAGCCACTCTTCACGCTTTCTTACCCATCTTGTCCATGACCAAATGCGGTCGGCGGCAATAAGGAATGACAAGGGGAAGATGTAGCACACGATGATGAGCATAATCTTTGTCCATGTGTTATTAGCCGGTTCGCGCCCTATTTCTATGAGGGAGAGTGGGGCATTGAGTTCGGCTTGTTTGGGCAAATCGTTATGACTCCATTTATTGATGATAGTACCTTTGTAGAGCAGTACTAAGCCCGGATTACTACGAATAATGGTTTTTAGTGTTGTGCCGTCAGTCGTATAGAACGGATATTCCACACCCGTAATGTCCCTCCAATGCTGTACAGCCTTATCTGTACTAGCTGTCAATCCATAGAATCCATAGCCATTCTCTTTTGCATATTCATAGATAGCATCAATATCACCAAAGTTACTATCGTCAGCCATTTCCAATACAGGAGCTATGAGTAAGAAGGTATACCCTTTATGGGTCAAGATACTATCCGTAATATCGTTCCCTGTCTGTTCGTTCGTGATAGAGAAATCGTGTATGGGTGGCTCATACCCCTGCTCAAGTATCTCTTGGTGTGTATCTTTAAATACCCACGTAGAGTCATTATAAGGGTAATTATTCTCATTGAATTCCTTTGTTACACCATTCTTTTCACAGATAAAGGTTGTCTTATAGGTTGTTTGTTTAGCCCCCTTTGGAATCTCCATACCCTTTTTGATGTTCTGTCCGATATAATAAGGACGGAAGTCAAAGATGGGCAGATGATAAAGACTCAATAGTGACGCTATACAGATAAAGACGATAGTAAAATAGAAGGCTATCCACTGATTCGTCTTTGAAACGAAGCGCATCTGATGTAAAGGCAAGCGTGTGAGAATGATTGCTGCAACAAGCAAAACAATGTTCTTGATAAATGTCTGCGTGTTGGTTAGGTGTATGGCATCTCCGAAACAACCACAATCTTGTATCGGATTACTCACGGTCAACCACAATGTTACAGCTGTCATCACAGCCATGAAAAGCAAGGATATCTTACTGGCTAATCGACGGCGGATGGCCAAGAGGAGCATTACACCCAGTGTAAATTCTATGGCAGAAAGGGCTATCGACACCATTAGCTGTGCCCAATCGGGTACATAAGCCGATAATTGCACTGCCTCTAGGTATTCCGCAATCTTATATTGCGAACCTAGTGGGTCAATAGCCTTAACAAATCCAGAAAAGATAAATGTCAAAGCTAACAGCGCACGACTGAGGTTTACTAATAGTGTCTTTAATTTATTCATGTAGCTTGATAGCACCGAAGACGGCGTAATTCATTATATCCATATAATTGGCATCTATGCCCTCACTGACGAGTGTTTCTCCATTAAGATCTTCGATTTCCTTGATTCGTTCAATCTTAGTGAGAATAAGGTCTGTGTAACTACTCACACGCATATCTCGCCATGCCTCTCCATAGTCATGGTTCTTTTTTACCATTAGTTCGTAGGCTTCGTTGGCATAGGTGTCATAGAGACTGAGAGCCTCGTCGGGCGTGATGTCAACACTATCAACAAAGCCCTTGGATAGTTGAATCAGTCCAACAATACTATAATTAATCAATGCGATGAACTCGGGGCGTACTCCCTCTCCAACGAGATTCTCACCTGTAATCTCTAACGAGCGTATGCGTTTGGCTTTGATAAAAAGCTGATCTGTGAGGGACGAGGGGCGTAAAATGCGCCATGAGGCACCATAATCATGGAGCTTCTTACCAAAGAGCTCTCTACATTCAGCCAGTATGTCTTTAAATTCTTGCTGTGTCTTTGTCAATTGACTTGCCATTGTTATGAATCGATTTGCCTGCAAAAATACTTAATTTCATTGTAATAAACGAATGAATTAACAACTAATACCATCCGTTTCGCTGGTTGGCGGGGGTTCATGGAAGAGCATTGTAATCTATCTGTGCAGAATTTCTAACCTGTTGGCAGTTGATGGAGACGCACGTTAGGTATTTTGTGCAATCCTATATGTAAACAATAGTTAAGGCGAGGGGCGTAACTGTTAACATCGACGAAATGTACTTTTGTGGGGCACGAAAGTACATTTCGTGCCCCACAAGATGTACTCCCGTGCCTTACAAGTCCTACTTCCGTGATAAGCATAGATTCGGTTAAAAAATCTTCGCGAAGAATTTGGGAATTGTTCGCGAACAATTTTGATTTTCTTCGCGAAGAATCTTTGTGTTTCTAGGGAGAGGCTTTTTGATATTTAAAACATCCTTTTATTGCTTGTTTTATACCCAACGAATGGGTCGTATTGTACCCAGCGAGTAAGTCCTTTCCTACCCAACCGCTGGGTAGAAGTCTACCTATTCGCTGGGTACGATGATACCCATTCGCTGGGTAGGAAAGGATTTGTTCGCTGGGTTTGAAATTGTGAGTTAAAGACGTAACAAGGAGATATTTGCTAATGCTTTATCGTTTACAAAACCGATCTCTTTATTTGATTTACTTCAACAGAGTGGTTATATAAAGAGCGGGAACGCCTGTTAAGGACATTCCCGCTCTGTGGATGTATGTGTAAATGCAGTATAATCTTATGGTGCTACTACTACTTTTACCCAGCTATTCGTGTCCTCGTATTTGGCTTGGTTATCATTAGCACTTTCTTTGAATGGCTTTACTTGTTCCAATTTTGCCTTTTGTGCAGCTGTCATTGTGACTGTAATGTTTGCCAAGGAACCATTTGGACTTTGACTACCAGCGTAAAATGTTGCCAAGTTTGTTAGGTGACGTATGTCTAATGTTGAAAGTTTACAATGTGCTACACCTAAATATGTTAACTTTGTGCATTTTGACACATCGAGCGTACTTATAGAGGTCATTGGTAAACGTAGCTTTATTAAGTTCGGATTATGCGTCACATCCAATGCAGTTAGTGTCTTTACATCATACATATCGAGTTCAGTTAGATTGCTATTGTTTGAAATATCCAATGAACTTATTTTTGTTTGAACTAAAAGTAATTGGGTAAGATTTGCACCAGCAGCAGTCAAACCTTTTAATTCCGTGCAGGCGAATGCGTATGATAAATTTATCGTTTTTACGCCTGTGTTATGCGATACATCCAACGATGTTATATTTGTACTTGATAATGTTATAAACTGTAAGTTAGCTCCTGCGGCAGACAGTCCTTTAATTTCTTTCACTGAGGCGTTTGCAAGGTTGAGATCCCTTAGGTTTGTCATCTTGCTGAAGTCATAGCTCTCAATCTTTGAACCTGATGCCCAAAATCTTTGTAGTTTTGAGTTCTCTGATAAGCCAACAAAGTTATTTAGACTCTTGTTGTCGAGACCATTAAAGTCGTTCAAGTTCGGTGAATTTGTAGTGTTGATGGTCTGTATATTGGGACTATAATATGTCTGTAAGGTTGTTAATGCAGGCATATTGCTTGCATCAACCGATTGAAGGCTGTTGTTATTATACAATGCAAATAAGTTGAGCTTAGTGTTACCACCAGTTACAACTTCTGTCATTCCATCCAAGTGGTGTGCTTGTAACTGTACTATCTTATCCAATCCTGTCACATTAATCTTTGTTACCAATGGACTTCCACTAATAACTATTCGATCTGTGAGCTGTGGATACTTGTTGAGATTAAGCTCTCCTGCAAGATTCTTGTTACCTTGAAGGTTCAGTCCATTAATATTACGATAGTATTGTAGCTCATCAATTGACGTGAAGTTGTCTTTGTTATTTACTTCCAACATTCCCTTGAAAGAAAGAATCTTCTCCAAGTTGTCTGCTGCATAGATGTCCAGGTGTCCATCTGCGGTTGTAGTTAAGCCACCTGAAACTTTCGCACCAACAGCCTCAATCAGCCCCTGGTTCTTGAGTATGAAAGCCTTAGCCTTAGATGCATCAAGTGTCATCTCACCGAGGTCGTAAACCTTGGCACGCTGAATTTTGATTTCTTGCTTAACCTTCTTCAAGATAGCTTTACCATCCTGCATGATAAATACAAGCGTCAAGCCCTGTGAAAGCTTTTGTTCAGGGAGTGCTATGTAATATGCCTTGTTCTCCTCAAGAGTGCCAGACGCCGCTGTAAGGTTTACCACAGGAGAAGCCGTACTGAACTCGTTTTTAGCCGCACTAATCTTTCCATCATTAGCAAAAGTGATGGTTGACTTTAAATTACCAGCAAGGTTCTCCTGCCCAATAGAAAGTAACTTTACCTGCTTTACGTCTGAAGTTCCTTTGATGGTAAAGCGGAGCAAACCACCAACATTGTATGCAACGAATGGTTTTCCACGTTGTGGAATGATACCAACAGATACATTCGCCTTTGGATCAAATGTGCCAGCAATGGCGTTCTGATCCTTTGGAAAGTTGTATTGATATATTGCTTGGGTGTTACTGTTTGCTGAAATCTTTGCATCCTGCTGATAAGGATACATCATGAAGTATGATACGTTATTGACATCTGGTGCATTTCCCCAGAAACGCACATCACTTCCTGCAGTAGGAGTTGTGAAGGGATAATTCTTGGGTTGGTTTCCTTTAAAGCCAATACCAATCTTATCGTTTGCTTGCCAAGTAACAGTTGCGCCGTCAGAGCCTAATACTGTGCGAGTCTTTATTTGATTAGATTGAGATGCAGTCTCTTCTGTTGAAGGCTTTTCCAATCCTGTGGATGTGAAAGACATCTCTACTAGTTGTTCATCTGTTGTGTCGCCATCTCCAAAATCATCCTTGGAACAAGACATAACACTTAAAGCAAGACCCATACATAAGGCATAAGTCTTTAATAGATTTGTATACTTCATATTGCTGTTATTCGTTTTTCGACATTCGTTTAATCCTATTTTCCCTTAGAATGGACTATCATCATCAGTTCCATCATCAATTGTTGGGGGTGTGTTATTACTATTAGTGAACCCCTCGTGTTGAGTACCATGTGCACTATCCATTAACAAGTTACCCTCTATTTCCATGAATATTATTGTTGTCGAGGGCTTTTCGTATACTCTCTTCATTTGTCTTGTTCTTTATATTAATTTGTCTTGTATAACTCTTTCTGCCTCTTGTCGTTACCGACTTGATTGTTTTTACGGCAATCATCCATCCTCTCTAATAGTTATAGAGTTCCTTTATTAAGAAGGAAAGAATGGGCAATGCAAATGAATACAAACTCAGTTGTTATTGCTATTGCGGCCTCGTTCGTTTTTATAGTGTTGAATAAAGTCTATTTACCTTTTACTCTTTTGTGGGTTGCAAAGGTACTGCTAATTCTGTAATTAGTACTAAAGCGAATAAGAAAAAGCCCTTTTGATAAGGATAATTAACTAAAAGTAGCGTCGGTATATAAAATTATCTATAATTTACCTAAGTATTTGTGTTAAACTAACATACGCTCTTCTTGTCTTAAAGAAAGCCTTTGCTCCAATGCAATTAAGCCTCTCTTCAGATATAGCTAAGCCTTCCTTTAAATATAGCTCGTTCTTCCTTCAAATACAACTCAGCTTGAGGATGTGCTCAGCTTACCTTATTTTACATGATACTTAATTTGTGTGACTTAACTAATTTACGTATCTTTGCATTGCTATTCATACAAAGATAACATTTAGTTATGCGAGATCTTTCAGATGCCGAATTGGCACAATTATTAGATAAAGATATATTTCATCATATTTCCAATGCCACCGATAAACTCGGGCTGGAGTGTTACGTAGTGGGCGGCTATGTGCGTGATTTGTTTTTAGAACGCCCTTCTAATGATATAGATGTAGTTGTGGTGGGGAGTGGTATACAGGTAGCTAGCGAATTGAAAGCCGTTCTTGGTAAGAAAGCTCACCTCTCGGTATTCCGCAACTTTGGTACTGCTCAAGTGAAATATAAGCACACCGAGGTTGAATTTGTAGGTGCTCGACGAGAGAGTTACAGCCATGATAGTAGGAAACCAGTGGTAGAAGATGGTACACTAGAGGATGATCAGAATCGTAGGGACTTTACGATTAATGCCCTAGCAGTGTGTTTGAATAAGGCTCGCTTTGGGGAGTTAGTCGATCCATTCGGTGGTGTTGACGACCTATGGGATGGTATCATTCGCACGCCCTTAGACCCTGATGTAACCTTTTCAGATGATCCATTGCGTATGATGCGATGCGTTCGTTTTGCTACACAATTAAATTTCTTTATTGATGATGAGACCTTCGAGGCGTTGGAACGCAATGCCGAAAGAATAAAGATTATTAGTGGGGAGCGCATAGAAGAGGAGTTGAACAAAATTATGATGACGCCAACACCGAGCAAGGGATTTATCGATTTGTATCGTTGTGGGCTCTTGCAAATCATCTTGCCAGAGCTAGTTGCTTTGGATGTCGTGGAGACTAGGAACGGACGAGCACATAAGAATAATTTTTATCATACCTTAGAAGTGTTGGATAATATCTGCAAGCATACGGATAACTTATGGTTACGTTGGGCAGCATTATTGCATGATGTGGGTAAAGCAAAGTGTAAACGGTGGGATGCTGTAGCGGGTTGGACCTTCCATAATCACAACTATGTTGGTGCAAAGATGGTGCCTAATATCTTTCGAAGGTTGAAGTTGCCGATGGATAGTAAGATGAAGTATGTGCAAAAGCAAGTAGACTTACACATGCGTCCGATTGTTATTGCTGATGAAGAGGTGACCGACTCGGCTGTGAGACGACTGATGAATGATGCTGGCGAAGACATTGATGACTTGATGACTCTGTGTGAGGCGGATATAACGAGTAAGAATGTTGCCCGCAAACAACGCTTTCTTGATAACTTCCGAATCGTTCGTGAGAAACTAAAAGACCTGAAGGAGCGTGATTACAAACGCCTGTTGCAGCCTTGTATAGATGGTAATGAGATCATGGAAATGTTCCATCTCAAACCTAGTAGAGAGGTGGGCGTTTTGAAGCAGACGCTGAAAGATGCTGTGCTTGATAATAAAGTGGCAAATGAACGAGAGCCTTTAATGGAACTTCTACGCAATAAGGCAAGTGAATTGGGGCTGATTTAAGAATGAAGAAAGATGACATCCATTGTTAATGGAGGTTATATATAAGAGTCCTAAATGGTATGTTTATAGGTAATAATTGTTAAATGCTATTTGCAACCTAAGTATCTTTAATAATTAATGAGTAGTTTTGCATACTGAAAAACTCAAGTATTATACTTTGGTTTTTAGTATGCATTACTTTTATGAAGAGATTAGTTTGATACGAGAAGTATGTACATCTCTTATGCGAAAGAGGTGAATGACAAGATAAAAAGAATGAATATAATATATTAAATAGGTATGAAAATGAATAAAATCTTATTGTTCGTAGCTGCAACTGTGGCGTTATTGACCAGTTGTGGAGGCGGTCAGCAGGGGCTTCCTACAAGTGATGAGTATCCTGTGATTACGATTGGTGCATCTAATGCACAGCTAAAGACAACTTATCCAGCTACGCTTAAGGGTGTTCAGGATGTAGAGGTTCGCCCAAAGGTGAGCGGCTTTATCACGAAACTATACGTGCATGAGGGTGAGTATGTGCATGCTGGTCAGGTGCTCTTCGTTGTGGATAACTCCACTTATCAGGCTGCTGTTCGCCAGGCTGAAGCACAAGTAAACTCGGCTCAGAGTGCTGTGGCACAGGCTGAAGCTGGTGTTGTCCAGGCTAACGCAAGTCTTAATTCGGCTAATGCACAGGCTGCTACCGCTCGTTTGACTTACTCAAACAGTAAGAACCTATATAATAATAAGGTGATAGGCGACTATGAGTTGCAGTCAGCAAAGAATAGTTTTGAAACGGCACAAGCTGCTGTGCGCCAAGCACAAAGTGGTGTCGCTTCTGCGCAAGCTGCAGTTCGTCAAGCGCAAGCAGGTGTTCGTCAGGCACAAGCAATGCTATCAACTGCTAAGGATAACCTTGGCTTCTGTTATGTAAAGAGTCCTGCTTCTGGTTACATCGGTAGTCTTCCTTTCAAAGAGGGAGCCTTGGTAAGTGCCTCTTCTGCACAGCCAGTAACAACTGTTAGCAACACTTCTACAATAGAAGTTTACTTCTCAATGACCGAGGCTGATGTGTTGAAACTGAGCCGTGCAGGTGATGGTTTGAGCAATGCCATTAAGAAGTTCCCAGGTGTGAGTTTGTTGCTTGCAGATGGTTCAACCTATAATCATGAGGGAGTCATTGTCAAGACGAGTGGTATCATAGACCCAGCAACAGGAACAATCAGCGTTATTGCACGCTTTCCTAACCCTGAGCACTTGTTAAAGAGTGGCGGTAGTGGGCAGATTGTTATTGCTAAGAACAATAATCATGCATTGTTGATTCCACAAGAGGCAACCACTCAGGTGCAGGATAAGGTATTTGTCTATAAGGTGGATGCTAATAATAAGGTACATTACAGCGAGATAACCATTAACCCACAGAATGATGGTATCAATTACATCGTTACTAGTGGATTAAAGATGGGTGACCGCATTGTTAGCAAGGGAATCTCAAGTTTGGAAGATGGTGCAAAGATAAAGGCATTGACTCCAGCAGAGTATGAAGAAGCCATTAAGAAAGCTGAGAAGTTGGGTGAGAATCAGAGCTCTGCTTCAGGTTTCTTAAAGACTATGAAGGGAGAGAGTAAGTAATTAGAAGTTAGGAATTAGGAGTAATGAGTGGAAACAGAGGGGCTGTTCTCTGTGAGAAGTAAGTTTTCTTCGGCTATTTTTCACCCATCTCCATGATTCAAAAGAATAATCGTTATGACATTTACGAATTTCATTAAACGACCGGTTTTATCAACGGTTATATCCATCTTCTTCGTACTTTTGGGTATAATCGGTTTGATGTCACTGCCTATTGAGCAGTATCCGGACATCGCGCCACCTACGATCTCTATTCAAACCTCCTATCAAGGAGCTGATGCGCAGACCGTATTGAATTCAGTTATTACACCATTGGAAGAGAGTATCAATGGTGTAGAGAATATGACTTATATTGAGTCGACTGCAACTAACGCTGGTATGGCGATGCTCACAGTCTACTTTAAGCAAGGAACTGATCCGAACATGGCTGCAGTCAACGTGCAGAACCGTGTGTCACAAGCACAGGCTTTGTTACCTGCTGAAGTTACCCGTGTGGGTGTGACTGTATCGAAACGTCAGAGTTCGAATGTGGTCATGTACTCCTTGACAACAGATGATGGACGATATGATGATGAGTTCTTGACGAACTATAACAACATCAATATCGTTCCAATGTTGAAGCGTATTAATGGTGTAGGTGACGTCCATATACCTGGTATGAAGACTTACTCAATGCGTATTTGGCTCCAGCCAGATAAGATGAAGCAGTATGGTCTTGTTCCTTCTGATATCTCTGGTGCTCTTGCAGAACAGAATATTGAGGCAGCACCAGGTTCCTTTGGTGAGCAAAGTAAGCTCAAGTTTGAGTACACTATGCGCTATAAGGGACGTTTGAAGACGCCAGAAGAATATGGAAATATCATTATCTCAAGCAATACAAATGGGCAGACACTTCACTTGCGTGATGTGGCAAAGGTTGAGTTAGGTGGTTTGATGTATTCAGTAGCTATGCGTAACAATGGTCAACCAGCCGTATTAGGTATGGTTAACCAGGTGGCTGGTTCAAATGCTACACAGATTGCTGATGATGTAAAAGCAGCTTTGGCTGATGCACAGAAGCAGATGCCTCCAGGGATGAAAGTGACGATAGAACAGGATGTAACAGAGTTCCTTTTTGCATCTATAGAGGAAGTTATTCGTACACTGGTTATTACACTTGTGTTGGTATTCTTTGTTGTGTATGTCTTCTTGCAAGACTTCCGTTCGACAGTAATTCCTATGATTGCTGTGCCAGTGGCATTGATTGGTACATTCTTCTTCCTATGGGTGTTTGGATTCTCCATCAACCTTTTGACCTTGTCAGCATTGTTATTAGCGATTGCCATTGTGGTCGATGATGCCATTGTGGTGGTTGAGGCTGTTCATGCAAAGCTCGATTTAGGTTATAAGAGTGCGATGACTGCAGCCATTGATGCAATGAATGAGATTTCAGGAGCTATCATCTCTATTACTTTGGTGATGTCAGCAGTGTTCGTGCCAGTATCATTTATTGGTGGAACATCTGGTACTTTCTATCGTGAGTTTGGTGTAACAATGGCGGTATCAATCGTTATCTCTGCTCTGAATGCTTTGAGCTTGTCACCTGCACTATGTGCTATTTTCTTGAAGCCACATGACAATGATGAGGAACATAAGAAGCTTTCACGCATTGATAGATTCCACATGGCATTCAATACACAGTATGACAAGATCAATGCTAAGTATCAGAAAAAAGTTGAGAAGATTATCAACCATCGTTGGATAGCAGGCTCTGCTGTTGTTGTAGGTTTCGTGGCTCTCGTTCTTACAATGACGTTTACTAAGACAGGACTTGTGCCAGATGAAGATACTGGAACTTTGTTTGCCATGATTAGTTTACCTCCTGGGACATCACAAGTAGAGACTCAGAAAGTGACCGATCAGGTGGATAAGATGTTGGCAAGTAACCCTTACATTGAACGTCGTGAGCAGATAGTTGGTTACAACTTCTTGGCTGGACAGGGTTCTAACCAGTCAACCTTTATTGTTAAGTTGAAGCCTTTTGCTGAGCGTGAATATGGTATGTTTGATCGTATTAAATCAGTATTCACGGGTGCTGGTATTGCTGGATTATTCATTGACCCAACTTCTTCTAACATGATTTTGGGTATGATTTATAAGCAAACAGCTAGTATTAAGGGCGCACAGATACTTGCCTTTGCACCGCCAATGATTCCTGGTTATGGTATGTCGAATGGTCTTTCCTTCTCTTTACAGGATAAGACAGGTGGCGACTTGAATAAGTTCTTTAAAGTAGCACAGGATTACCTCGCTGCTTTGAACAAGCGTCCAGAGTTTAGCCGAGCACTTACCACTTACAACCCGAACTATCCTCAATACATGGTGGATGTAGATGTTGCGAAAGCAAAGCAGGCAGGAACATCACCAGCAGCTATTCTCTCTGTATTGCAGGGATACTATGGTGGTATGTATGCATCCAACTTCAATGCATACGGTAAGCTCTTCCGTGTGATGATACAAGGAACAGCAGAGAGCCGCATGGACGAGTCGAGCATGAATAATATCTATGTTCGAACAGCAGCAGGTATGGCTCCTGTAAGTGAATTCTGTACGTTGAAGCGTGTTTATGGACCATCAAATATCACTCGTTTCAACCTCTTTACCTCTATTGCCGTTAATGCGACACCAGCAAATGGGGTCTCTTCTGGAGAGGCTATTAAGGCAGCAGAGGAAGTGGCAAAACAAGTGTTACCACAGGGATATGGCTATGAGTTCTCTGGCTTGACACGTTCAGAGCAAGAGTCTTCTAACTCAACAGCGATGATCTTCGTCCTTTGTATCGTGTTTGTCTACTTGATTCTTAGTGCACAATATGAGAGTTATATCCTCCCATTAGCCGTTATCTTGTCAATACCATTCGGTCTTGCTGGTGCGTTCATATTCACGATGATCTTCGGGCATAGCAACGATATCTATATGCAAATATCCTTGATTATGTTGATTGGATTGTTGGCTAAGAATGCCATCCTTATCGTTGAGTTTGCTCTTGAGCGTCGTCGAACAGGTATGGCAATCAAGTATGCAGCCATCTTAGGTGCTGGTGCACGTCTTCGTCCTATCTTGATGACGTCTTTAGCGATGATCATTGGATTATTACCATTGATGTTTGCAAGCGGTGTAGGTCATAATGGTAACCAGACATTGGGTGCTGCTGCTGTTGGAGGTATGTTGATTGGTACACTCTGTCAGGTATTTGTTGTACCAGCTCTATTCGCTGGCTTCCAGTACTTACAAGAGCGTATTAAGCCACTAGAGTTTGAAGATGAGGCTAATCATGATGTCATAAAGGAACTTGAGCAATTTGCGAAAGGACCTGCACATGATTATAAGGTAGAAGAGTAGTATTACATTAAAAGAACAATAATGAAGAATAAGAATATAATCATCATAGCCCTTGCAGCCCTGTCATTGACAGGCTGTAAGAGTCTCTATGGCAATTACGAGCGTCCCGATGTGAAGACGAATGGGATTGTGAGAGACCCTGTTGATGACAAGGGAACGCTTGAGGGAGCCAATGACTTTGGTAACCTTCCATGGCGTAGTGTCTTCACTGACCCACATTTGCAGTCTCTTATCGAAAGAGCTCTTACAAATAATCCCGACCTACTCAATGCTGCATTGAACATAGATATTGCCGAGCAGCAGGTGAAGACATCGAATCTCTCTTTCTTACCATCTGTGGTTTTCGCACCGACGGGTACGATCTCCCACTTTGGTTCGCACACGCCTTCCACCCAGTCTTACACACTCCCAGTCTCTGCAAGTTGGGATGTTGATCTCTTTGGAAAGCTGCGTTCCCAGAAGAAAGCAGCCCAGATGATGCTCCTTCAGTCGAAGGATTATAAGGTAGCAGTGCAGACCAGTCTGATTTGTAACGTAGCTAATCTCTATTACACATTGTTAATGCTCGATCGTCAGAAGCAGATTGTCGATGATATGTCTGGACTGACAAAGAATACTTGGGACATGATGAAACTCCAAATGGAGTATGGTCGTGCTCGTTCAACGAGTGTTCAGAGTGCCGAAGCTGCTTACTATAGTGTACAGACACAGGGCGCAGACATCCGTCGTCAGATACGTGAGACAGAGAACTCTCTTAGTCTTCTTCTTGGTGAACCAGCGCAAGGTATTGCACGCGGTAGTCTAGCCAATCAGAGCTTACCGGCGAACTTCGCAGGTGGTATTGGTGTACAACTTCTAAGCAATCGTGCCGATGTGCATGCAAACGAAATGGCGTTGGCTCAATGCTTCTATAATATTCGGCAGGCACGCAGTCGTTTCTATCCAGCATTGAACATATCACCTACTGGAGCGTGGACCAACAGCAATGGCATGGTTAACCCTGGTAAGTTGCTCTTGAGTGTAGTCGGTAGTTTGACTCAGCCTATCTTCATGCGTGGACAATTAAAAGCTGGTTTGCGTGTTGCAGAAGATAAGTATAAGCAAGCATATAACACATGGCAGAATAGTATTCTCAAGGCTGGTTCAGAAGTGAGCAACGCCCTTGTTGCTTATAATTCAGCTGGTGAGAAAGAGAAGTTGCAGCAACAACAAATAGATGTTCTGAAGCAGAATGTAGAGCACACACAGATGCTCTATGCACAAAGCTCAAGTACCTATCTTGAGGTTATCACCGCTCAGCAGAGCTTACTTAATGCAGAAATATCACAAGTGAAAGAGCAGTTTACGAAGCTACAATCTATCGTCAATCTGTATAATGCACTTGGTGGTGGTTCTAAGTAAATCGTTTGTTTAATTCTTAGTATTCAAGAGTATGAGTAGCGTAATTAGTCCAAAAGCCGAAGTCTCTCCGAAGGCAAAGATTGGAGACGGCTGTAAGATATTCCCATTTGTGTATATAGAAGACGATGTCGTCATCGGTGATAACTGCGTTATCTTCCCCTTTGTTAGCATCTTGAATGGTACTCGAATGGGAAGTGGAAACAAGATTCATCAAGGGTCGGTGCTTGCTGCTTTGCCACAGGATTTCAATTTCGTGGGTGAGAAAAGCGAACTGGTGATGGGTGATAACAACATTGTTCGAGAGAATGTGGTTATTAATCGTGCCACACACCGTGGCTGCAAAACCATTATCGGCTCGAATAACTTCCTCATGGAAGGTGCACATATTAGCCATGACACCGTCGTTGGTGATAATTGTGTCTTTGGCTATGGTGCGAAGATTGCAGGTGATTGTAAGATTGGAACTGGAGCGATTATCTCTTCAAACGTTGTAGAGAAAGCGAACACACGGGTAGGTGAGTATGCTGTGGTACAAGCAGGTACTACCTTCTCGAAGGACGTTCCTCCTTATATTATCGCTGGTGGTGCACCAATTGAGTATCATGGTGTTAACACAACTATCGGTAAGCGGGCTGGTGTTGATGAGAAGATTCTCAAGCACATTGCCAATGCTTATCGTCTGTTGTTCCATGGTCAGACTTCAGTTTTTGATGCTTGCATTCAGATAGAACAACAAGTGCCCGCTTCGCACGAGATTCGTAATATCGTCGACTTCGTGCGAGCAACGGGAGAAGGAATCATTAGTAAAATCTAAATTTCATATCAATGTTTTTTTGATGAGGGAAAGACTGGCCGTGAGGTTAGTCTTTCTGTCATTTTAGGACAGAGTAACGCACGAGTCTTTAAGACATAGTAACAAAGGAACGTGAAAGCATTAGTAACATATTCTTTAGACAGAATGCCAGAGAGACATATTCTTTTAATGACATATCATTTGAGCCATCTTTATTATATTGTAAACACCTGATAGACCTCTATCTAACCACTATCCAATCACCAACAAATCTACCTATAAACCTCCTACAAATCCCCAGCAAACAGTACATTTCACTCCCCTCTCCATTCGGAGAGGGGGCGGGGGTGAGGCTTTTTCTTTTGTTTTTATTTGGCTAGTTAATTTATTCTTCTTACCTTTGCCGTCGTGAAACAGTTAGCAATGACATATCAAGTGAACGAAGTACTGCAAAGAATTATCCGATTCTTTGCATCTTTTTGCACTTTATCTTTGGTCAATCCAAATAATTTGCTAACACACACACACATTCGCACCTAGCGTCTAATAACACATTTTTTCTTCTCGCATACGCGCGCGCGAAGCGTGCCGTACCCCCTGTAAACAAAGGACTTCTAGGAGTTTCCTTTGTTCGCTTTTTTATGCCCTTTTCTGAACTCCGTTTTAAGCAAAATAAGAACGAAATAACAACTATTTTAATCAATGAAGTAATGAGAAAAAAGCAAGTAAAGAAGAGTTATTCTGCACCAGAGTGTATGATAATTCAAGTCAACGAAGCCACTTATTTGATGGATACGTCTTTCCCGAGCCAGCATAAGAAGGCAAATCACGCTTCTGGTCCAGCTGCTGCTAAGGCAAGTCAATGGAATGATGAAGACTTAGAAGATGAAAACACATCTTCATGGGAAGACTAACAGAGAGT
>NZ_AJIN01000018.1:0-2290 GCF_000257925.1 Prevotella sp. oral taxon 306 str. F0472 | reverse complement strand
AAGACATTAATTTCACAATTAATATAATCGATTGTCTTATTACAGAACGATTGATACCCTGAATCAACCTAATAAATGCTCCCGTGGTAAAAGCCGACACTAAAGAAAGCCTCCCCAAGCCCCTCCAAAGGAGGGGATGCCCCTAACCCTACTTACAGGCTCTCTGTCGTTTCAAACTATATCCAATAGGGACATCCCCTCCTTTGGAGGGGCTTGGGGAGGCTTCTTTTTGCGGGGTGGGGCTTACCCTGCCTGTGGTCCAGTGTGATCTTCACTCCCCTCTCCTTTTGGAGAGGGGGCGGGGGTGAGACTTTTCTTCTCCTTCCACTCTTCCCAATAAATATTATCAGACACCAACGAACGAGTGGCAACCTTATTGCTCTGTGTGCGCGAAGTCTCAGGAATGAAGCGCACACGAACGTTCTTTATTTGCTTTGCCGTCACCTCTTCAGACTTCGCAATGCCCTTATCAGCGTTGATGGTGTAGTAAAACGTACCAACGCCTTCCAGTTTCACCGTGCGACCCTCTGCCATAAAGGACGCCATCACTTCGCCTAAGTCTTTCAGCACAGCATACGTATCACCACGACTCACGGTCGAAATCAGTGCCAATCGGTCAGCCACTTGGTCGGTTGTTACAGGCTTCCCAACGGTTATCGCTTCCGGATACCATAGCCCTGTTAGCTTCTTCTTTACTTTCTTAAAAAATGCCATAATATTAATTTTTTAAAGTTGTAAATATAATATGTAAATTATTTTCTCATTCGAGCCACCCTCGGTATGGGACTGAGGGTACCTAAGTATCATACTTAGGGTACCTGAGTATCATACTTAGACCCCCTAAGTATCATACTTTGGCACCCTATTTATAAGGCTTTGATTATCAGCCACTTACAAAGTATCTATTTTGCCCTCTTTTGTCATGTTTTTTCGTATTAATTATCTACTATTGTTTATCAAACAGAGTAGAAGACAAACACTGATGGATATATCTTAGGTGTCGCCATTTTGAGGGTGATACCTATAAAAGGCAATTGTAAGTACTATTCGAATAACAGATCTACCCTTCCTCCTGCGTCGCGGTCATAGTAGTACACAGAGGCTTGATTAGCGAAGAAAATCATGCTATACGCAACACTACTTAACTGCGGGTAAGCACTTGACGACCAATAAAAACCATTTTCGTAAATAGCGTTCAGTCTACCAGAGGTGTATTTACCCAAGGCGGGCAGGTAGAAGTAATTGCCAGCCTCAGCAGCGGAAGGAAGAATCTTAGATACAGGCCAATTATTAGCATTTCCAACTGTTCGCCAATCACGTCCGTCTACTGCAGTATTGGCGTTGAATCCACTTATTTTTGCCCTTTTCTTAAACCACATGCCACCTTTATATAAGTGACCCATGGTTGTCCATAATTCGTCACCGTCCCAACGAGGATCACCCTCTGCGGCGTACCATGTCATTTCGTTCACGTTAGGAAGACTTGCGCATGAATGAGTAGCATTAAATGGTGCACCATTACCATCGTTGTAGTAACGAGGATCGGTGTTATTTCGAGCATAGTTAGCGTTAGTGTTATTCGTCAACACTGGCTGCCATGGATCTGCGCTATTCCATTCGTGACCTGCCCAATAATTCTGCTGAGCATCCCACATGTAATAATGGTCACCGTCGTAGTTCTTTATTTGCAAATCAGCTTCCATGTTGACATATTCATTCTTTGCAAAGGTATGAGAAGGAATAATTTTTGTGATAGTTCCCTCTACGTGTGTTGCAACATCCTTTACCCAGTAACGAATCCGTAAAGTGTGTGTGCCAGGCTTGATAACCATGTAAGCACCATTGGTTGTTAGGCTGGCAGAAGTGTTTGTTAAAGGGAAACCATTAGCATAAGCACCACTACCCTTGGTTTCAAGCACAATCTGCTTTCCGTTACCTGTTCCCGTTAATGCACCTGCACCAGTATCTGCGGTTGGGTCAAGTGTATAGGTATATGTGGATGCAATATCGTTATCTGATGTTACTTCAATCTTCGTGAGATAGCAATACTTTAGTACATCATTGCTTGTGTAAGGCTTAAAAACAAGGTAAGCAGCCTTGTGGTCGAGTGTAAACTCAAACTCGTGGCTTGTAGTGTTGCGTGTTGCCTTGGCTATACCGCAATCGCCTGAAGCGCCAAAGTGAGCGGTGGTGTTGGGTTCAGTTTGCGTTTGATTCGCAGAGATGGTTACTTGGTCTTGATTACCATTCTTGCCAGGGTAATAAACTTCGTATGAAGATTTGGCGGTGT
>NZ_AJIN01000017.1:0-129952 GCF_000257925.1 Prevotella sp. oral taxon 306 str. F0472 | reverse complement strand
GTGTGTACAAGGCCCGGGAACGTATTCACCGCGCCATGGCTGATGCGCGATTACTAGCGAATCCAGCTTCGTGGGGTCGGGTTGCAGACCCCAGTCCGAACTGGGACCGGCTTTCAAGATTGGATGTAATTTACATTACACCGTCCCTCTGTACCGGCCATTGTAACACGTGTGTAGCCCCGGACGTAAGGGCCGTGCTGATTTGACGTCATCCCCACCTTCCTCACACCTTACGGTGGCAGTGTCTCCAGAGTGCCCAGCTTAACCTGATGGCAACTGAAGAGAGGGGTTGCGCTCGTTATGGCACTTAAGCCGACACCTCACGGCACGAGCTGACGACAACCATGCAGCACCTTCACAGAGACCCCGAAGGGCGTCATTATCTCTAAATCCTTCCTCTGCAATTCAAGCCCGGGTAAGGTTCCTCGCGTATCATCGAATTAAACCACATGTTCCTCCGCTTGTGCGGGCCCCCGTCAATTCCTTTGAGTTTCACCGTTGCCGGCGTACTCCCCAGGTGGGATGCTTAATGCTTTCGCTTAGCCGCTGATACAGGTACCAACAGCGGGCATCCATCGTTTACTGTGCGGACTACCAGGGTATCTAATCCTGTTCGATACCCGCACCTTCGAGCTTCAGCGTCAGTTGCGCTCCCGTCAGCTGCCTTCGCAATCGGAGTTCTTCGTCATATCTAAGCATTTCACCGCTACACGACGAATTCCGCCAACGTTGTGCGTACTCAAGGAAACCAGTATGCGCTGCAAGTCAGACGTTGAGCGTCTACATTTCACAACACACTTAATCTCCGGCCTACGCTCCCTTTAAACCCAATAAATCCGGATAACGCCCGAACCTTCCGTATTACCGCGGCTGCTGGCACGGAATTAGCCGGTCCTTATTCGTATGGTACCTGCAAACAATCACACGTGATTGACTTTATCCCCATACAAAAGCAGTTTACAACCCATAGGGCCGTCATCCTGCACGCTACTTGGCTGGTTCAGACTTCCGTCCATTGACCAATATTCCTCACTGCTGCCTCCCGTAGGAGTTTGGACCGTGTCTCAGTTCCAATGTGGGGGACCTTCCTCTCAGAACCCCTACTGATCGTTGCCTTGGTGGGCCGTTACCCCGCCAACAAGCTAATCAGACGCATCCCCATCCATAACCGATAAATCTTTTATCCTTATCTGATGCCATCAAAGGATTACATAAGGTATTAGTCTGCCTTTCGGCAGGTTATTCCTTAGTTATGGGAAGGTTGGATACGCGTTACTCACCCGTGCGCCGGTCGACGTCCATTCGGTGCAAGCACTAAATGCCGTTTCCCCTCGACTTGCATGTGTTAAGCCTGTAGCTAGCGTTCATCCTGAGCCAGGATCAAACTCTCCATTGTAAAATATGTTTGGGTGATTAGTAATAGGTAAGAATGGTAATAAATACCAACTTAACCCAAAACTTCACCGAGTAATCTCTGTTTCAGAATGCTTATCCTTTAGTATCAAGTTTTAAAAGCACCTATTCCTATATAAGGAATTCAATTGAATTGATCGGTTCGTTTCTTTTACCCATCTATTTGATTCTTAACCAAACAGACGCTTCTTGTACTACTTCTCTGTTTATGTAAATCTCTTCAAAGAACGCTTTCTTTATTGCTTTAAACACTCATAAGCACGTGGCTTATTTCGTAAAAGCGAGTGCAAAGGTATAGATAAAACTAATACTGCCCAAATGTTTTGAGGATTATTTTTAAGAAAAGATGATATTTTCTTATAAAATTGACATACATCAATGATTTTAACCTAAAAAGGGCTACTTTTGCATACAAACATCGATAAAATATAATATGAGACATCGAAGACAAATAATAGAGATAAATGGTCATACATGCATAATTCACAGCGAAGATAATGCAAAGGATTTTCTAATTCAGCCCATAGATAGTCATGATACGGAAGAACTAGAGCACCAGATTAGCTATATAGAAGAACATTCATCAGCTACATTCACCCACATTGCCATACGTATAGAGAAGTGGAATTCAGAGTTAACACCATGGTCAGCTCCACCTGTATTTGGTAAGATTCCCTTTGGAGAAGGTGCGAACCATACCTTATTATATATAATACAACAACTGATTCCCGAATTACAGCACCTATACAACTTATCCATTTGCGCAGAGAATACATTTCTTGGTGGCTATTCCCTTGCTGGGCTATTTGCTTTATGGGCTTCTTATCAAGAGGAGATACCCTTCAATGGTATTGCTGCAGCATCCCCATCCGCATGGTATACAGGTTGGCTTGATTATGCAGAGAGTCACACCCCACAAATAAAGAACGCCTACCTCAGTTTAGGAGATAAGGAAGAAAAGACGAAGACAAAACTCATATCAACCATTCGTAAGGATATGCTCTGCCAAGAACACATATATAAAACGAAGGGAGTAAACTGCAAGATGGAATGGAACGAAGGTAACCATTTCCAAGACAATGGTATCAGGATGGCAAAAGGATTTGTATGGCTTATGCAGAACCTAGACTAATAACATCCACACATAACTAGAGATTAAATAAAGGAAGCGTCTCCCTCATAAGATTTAATCACAAAGGAAGACGCTTTTATATTCTGCCTTATCATGGGGAAGGTGCTTATAACCTAGCAAGCGACCTCTTCCGCCATCAATCACCAAGCCCTGCAAGTCGGCGAGCTTCAGGTGTAAGATACTTCGCAATCTTACTATAAGGAATCGTGAAAGTAGGCATACCATGCATATAAGGAGCAATTTCATACTGTCCATAAATAATCTCTACACCTTTTTCTACTAGACAAGGAGTAATAGAAGGTTTAGGAATTACCCCATTCCCAATGCATAAATCATTCATGTATTCTTGTATTGCAGCAGGCGAAGGTGTCTCTCCGTTATCTTTTAAAAACCCATAGTAATACTCCTTCAACCCCTTTCGAAGCAACGGCTGAAGTGCTTTGATATTCTTAAAGTTCACAGGATTCCCCAACTTCTTACCCGTCTGTTTGTCAAAGGTTGCTCCATAATGAGCCGCCATACCATGTGCTCCACCCTCATACAGATAATAGAAGGAATAATAAGTCACAAACCGCTTCGTTTCACTGTATTTCTTGACAGACATCGACAACTCACACGGAGAATACCATTCTACAGTATCTCCACTAAGCTCTGTTAAGCTATGGAACGCCTTTTCTGCATAATATTTCAACATCCTCCTACCATCAGCAGGGTTACTAAAAGACTTAGCCTCCTTATTATCGTCACCAAATATCACCGTACATCCTCTCATTTCAGAAGAGAGATAAGCACGAAGAGCATTGACCAAAGGTTGTGGTCCTGATACAGGAAAGGAATAAGACATCTCTACACTCCCTACTTCATTGCTAATCTTCTTTCTCATAAAGTCTGTAACCAAAGCTACTTCCTGATCAGCTACGGCGCTATCCACCTCTGAATGAGTACTCGAATCCGACACTTGCCCTACTGGATTATTATCCACAGGTGTCTTACGCCCATCACAGCCAGCCAATATACCCACTGCTATAAGGCACGTCAATAATAATAGAAATCTTTTGTTCATAATAGTTATAAAGCTTGTTAACAGACCACAAATATAGTCTTTTCCTATATTATCTGCAAAACAATTCCTACTTTTGTTACGCTCTGAACACATCATAAACATCAATAGAACAGCATGAAGATAAGTATTATAGGCACAGGAATGATAGCCACCGAGGTTATCAAGATGCTAAGGAATGAGGCGAAAGGGATTGAGATAACAAGTATCTTTTCACACAGCAACAAGGAGAAAGCACTGACGCTTGCAAAGGAGAATGACATTGACCACGTATATACCGACTATGCCCAACTATTAAAAGAAGACGATGCCGACTTTGTCTATATAGCTTTGGTCAATAACGCACACTACACTTACGTGCGACAGGCATTAGAGGCTCAACGCAACGTTATTGTTGAGAAGCCCTTTACGAGTACGCTTGAGGAAGCGAAGCTACTCGCACAGATAGCACGCGAACGTGGACTTTATCTCTTCGAGGCAGTCACACCCCTTCACACCCCCAACTTCCAACTCGTAAAGCAAAGTCTCAAGCGCATTGCCCCCATACATTTCGCACAATGTAATTTCTCGCAATACTCCAGTAGATACGAGCGTTACCTACAGGGAGATATAGCCCCCGCATTCAATCCAGAACTAGGTGGCGGAGCCTTGAACGACCTCAATGTGTACAACATCAACATCATCGTAGGACTATTCGGGGAGCCTATCGCCAACCAATATTTCGCTAATCATGGGCACAATGGCGTTGATACCTCGGGCATTATGGTGCTCACCTACCCCAATCTCACAGCCTCCTGCGTTGCTGCCAAGGACTCCAGTAGCCCTTCCTTCACCTTAATTCAAGGCGAAAAAGGATGGGTGCGTATCCCAACTACAGCCAATGAGTTCGGCAAAGTGGAGATTATGGAACAAGGAAAGCTCACCAGCTACCAACGAAACGCATACGAGAGCCGTCTCGCCCATGAGTTTATGGACTTCAAGGATATATGGGAGCAGAAAGACTACAAGCGTATGGAGGAATGGCTCGACACTTCACTTACGGTCATGAAAGTGCTGAGGAGTTAGAAAGCTGTCAAAGAACTCAAGAGAAACTAAAGAACGTGCAGGATGATAGAGGCGTGAAAGTCAACAGAACTCATCCCTTAGCCTAATCACAAATAACAATGAAGAAGAAGCTCTATATATATCTTATCATCGCATTGCTCGTGTTCATTGGCACGCTGGCAGCTACCACATCTTATCTCCTAAAGTACATGCTTGAGGAGCCAACCCACACTTACGACTATCGTTGGGCAAAATTACATCAACGCTATCCGAGCCTTACTCCATGGTTAGACAGCCTCAAGACCACCCACCAACTGCGTGACACAACCATCCTACTCAATAACCACTTGCGGGCGCACGCCTTCTATCTTCGCGGTGATTCAGCCTGCGGGCGCACGGCAATATGCGTCCACGGATACAAAGACAACGGGCTGGGACTCCTATACATCGCTCATATATATAATAAGGTGATGCGCATGAACGTACTACTACCCGACCTTCACGGGCACGGGCAAAGCGAAGGCAACTTCATACAAATGGGCTGGAACGACCGCAAAGACATAGAGCAATGGATACCCGTTGCCGAACGGATGTTCCGTGATAAACGCCACCCTAGTCAGATGGTATTACATGGCGTCTCCATGGGAGCAGCAACCATTATGAACGTGTCAGGCGATGAGAAGATCCCAACATACGTGAAAGCATACGTGGAGGATTGCGGTTACACCAGCGTATGGGACGAATGTACCGACCAGCTAAAGGCGCAGTTCAACCTCCCACAATTCCCCCTCGTCCCCCTAGCCTCAGCCCTCTGCCAAGTCAAGTATGGTTGGAATTTCCATGAGGCGAGTCCATTGGAACAAGTCAAGAAATGCCACCGCCCCATGCTCTTCATTCATGGCGACCACGACACCTACGTCCCTTCATGGATGGTATATCCCCTCTACAAGGCAAAACCCCAGCCCAAGCAACTATGGATAACACAAGGTTCTGAGCACGCATATAGCTATCACGACTATCCAAAACTATATGAATCCAAAGTGAAGAACTTCGTTAGCAAATACTTCAAATAAGTGGGCTAACGAACACCCCCACGCTTGGGGAACACCCAAGATAGCCCTTTCCCCACCTTCATCATACGTCTACCGCCCCCTTTCAACCATGCTCGATACCGCTTACAAGTATGGTTGATTTCGTTTGCAGATATGCTCGATGTCGATTACAAGTATGTTCGATATTGCTTACAGCTATGTTCGGCATCGTTTACATATACATCTGCCATCCTTTACACATACGCCTCATAGTATTTTCACCATGGTGAAGATTATGTTTCATCGTGATGAGACACGGGTTTCATCATGATGAGAATAACATAAGACATACGTCTAACGAATCAAAGACGCACATCTAAGGAATAGAATACATACATCTAAGGAATCGGGAACATAAGTCGGACAAAGCAGAGACTGGCACATAATCAAACGAAGACGCACGACCTGCGTATCCACTTCCATATCTTTCACCAATGCGAAACAAAGATTATAAAAAGTGTAGACAGACGTGTTACGGGTGATAATAATTTTGTAATTTTGCATCACATTAAGTAATAAATAACCAGATTATGCAAGACTTAGTAATTTACAATACACTGCATCGTAAGAAGGAGTTGTTCCAACCTATCGCTGCACCTAACGTGGGTATGTATGTCTGTGGTCCTACTGTTTACGGCGATCCACACCTTGGGCATGCGCGTCCTGCCATCACTTTCGACCTCTTATTCCGCTATCTGAAGCATATCGGGTATAAGGTTCGTTATGTTCGTAACATCACTGACGTGGGGCACTTGGAGCATGATGCCGATGAGGGGGATGATAAGATTGAGAAGAAGGCACGGCTTGAGCAACTCGAACCGATGGAGATTGCACAATATTACACCAATCGTTATCACGATGCTATGCGTGCATTGAATGTTCTGCCGCCAAGTATTGAGCCGCATGCAACGGGTCATATCATTGAACAGGAGGAGCTGGTGAAGCAGATTATGGACAATGGTTATGCTTACGAAAGCAATGGTAGTATTTATTTCGACGTGGCTAAGTATGACAAGGACCATCATTATGGCGTATTGTCAGGGCGCAATCTCACCGATATGATTAATAACTCTCGTGCGCTTGCAGGCGTTGGTGAGAAGCATAATCAGGTTGACTTTGCATTGTGGAAACGTGCTATGCCCGAACATATCATGCGTTGGCCATCGCCTTGGAGTAATGGTTTCCCGGGTTGGCATTGTGAGTGTACAGCTATGGGGCGCAAGTATTTGGGCGATCACTTTGATATTCATGGTGGCGGTATGGACTTGATATTCCCGCATCATGAGTGTGAGATTGCACAAGCTGTAGCTTCACAGGGTGATGAAATGGTGAAGTATTGGATGCACAACAACATGATTACGATCAATGGACAGAAGATGGGTAAGTCGTTGGGCAACTTTATTACGCTCGAGCAGTTCTTTACTGGCAAGCATGACACGCTCACGCAGGCTTACTCACCAATGACAATTCGTTTCTTCATCCTATCTGCTCACTATCGTGGGACTGTCGACTTCTCTAACGAGGCATTGCAAGCTGCAGAGAAGGGATACGAACGTTTGATGAATGGTATTGAGGATTCGGCACGCATTCAGCCATCGGATGCATCGGACGATAATACAAAGAAGTTTGTTGCTAACTTCCGTCAGAAGTGTTACGATGCGATGAATGACGACTTAATGACGCCTGCGGTCATCTCTAATCTGTTTGAGGCTTGCCACTTGGTAAACGTTCTTATCGATCACAAGGCACAGATTTCTGCCGATGATCTAAGGGAACTCACGGAAGCTATGCAACTCTTTGCTTTCGACATCTTGGGACTCAAGAACGAGCGCAGTGCTAATAACGATGCACGCGAAGAGGCATACGGAAAGGTTGTAGACATGGTACTCGATCTTCGTGCAAAGGCTAAGGCTGAGAAGAATTGGGCGGTCAGCGATCAGATTCGTGACGCTTTGGCTGATGCAGGTTTCCAAGTGAAAGACACTAAAGATGGTGTTACCTGGAAACTTGACAGATGAATTGAAAACTTCAGACTATTTCATTGATGAGCGTAAATGCCGTTTGTCAGTGGAGTAAGCGGTAAATAAAAGGATAATGAGTGAGCCCTAAACAGTGTGTCGCTCGTATTCATTCCTATAAGGATAGATATTCTTAGTATGTGTTAGCGGTAATGTGCAGTGTATTAGGAATATCTATCCTTATTTTTTATTCAATTATTAGGGTGATAATAACCGCCTAAGCAATATGAAACGAACAAAGACTCTTCTCCTTTCTTGCTTGATAACCATGCTGGTAGGGCTTGGCTTATTCTTTTGGTTGCTTCCTTCTAAGCAGACCGCTAAGCCAGTAACGATTGAAGAAGACTCGGATTCAGTTGTTTTCGTACAGCCGAAAGCTGTTGTAAATGACACGACAAAAGACATAAATGTCATCAGAGATTATTATCGTCTCTATCTTAAAAGAGCAAATGGTCAGGATATTTCTATCCATGATGAGCGTAGGTTTCTCACGCAGACATTGATAGATAAGCTGTGTTATTGCGGTGGAACTAACTATTTACCTTTGTTCCCACTTGAAGACAATAGGGACCCAAGATGGTCGTTGGATAATTTAAAAATACGCTCTGAGGGTGGAAACTGGTATAGCATACAGTTATATGATCACAAACTAAAGAGCAATTGCAATCTTGCTTTGCGAATGGTAACTGACAAAGATGGGCAGAGAAGGATTGGTTATGCCTATCAATATGGTCAAGCTTCGGAGTTTTCGGATGCAGATATTTATAAGAAACTTGTGAAGATGGATGAACATCCAAAAGATGAAATCGCTTTTCTAAAGGCTTTTATCCGTTCTTATCTCTCGCTGAACCTAACGATAGACCTCGATGCACCTGCTTATAGAAAGTATCTTTGTGATAAGTTTGTGAAAGCCGGAGAAGGAGTCTATAAGAACAAGTATTCTGGTAATTATCAAATAGACTGGTTGGATAGTCCCGGTATTGATTATCTTTCAGATATTCCTTCCTTTTCCATTGTTCCCGATAAGGAAGGGGAAGGATACTTTGTCATACCAGAAGGTGTGGCTACTTACGAAGGATATTATGTGAATGTTGGAAAACGAAACGGGCATTATTATATTATGCAATACGGTACAACAGACCCAGATATAGAACCATCGGACGATATTGAACCGGTAACTATTGAAGGATAGTGACAGAGTAGGTCTGAGTAAGATAGGAGACGGAGCCTTTTAATGTGTTGTAAATGCCATTTTTACAAACGTAACAGTATGTGTTAGAAGTATAATAAATCTGTTTTCCGAATTATTTTCATGAAGAAAAATATTTCTTTTCATGAAAATAAATTCTTCTTCTCGTGAAAATATTTTCTTTTTTGTATGAAAGTAAATCAGTAAAGATTAGTTTCTAAGTTTTAGAGTTTGGTTTTTACCTTTTTATTCCTTTGCTTTTTGCATTTTAAAACTGAGTAAAGTTACCTTGTTTTGCAGTTTATTATATTCGTTATAATGAACATAATGTCTCCTTTTTTGTCATCTTTAGAGGTACTGTTGTTATACCGCACGTGTCGTGTTGATGGTTAGCACGAATGGTGCGGATGGCTAAACACCTCGCAATAGGCTATTAATGTGGAATTAATTTAATGTCAGAAAAGAGTTGTATTACGTAAAAGTAACTAACATTATTTGGTTAGAGGAGGTTTGTTTTATCAAAGGTAATACCATAGAGGTAACTACAAAGATGCAGCAATAGAGCTATTTTTTTCACTTTTATTGGATAGCAATATTATAAAAAAAGATTTGCAAAATTTTAGAAGTTTCTTTCTCTGTTTCACATTTGTTGTATATCTTTGTATTGTTAACGAAAGAACTCTAACTAAAACAATAAAATGAGTTATGAAAAAGATTAATGTAATCATGTTGATGATGCTAATGTTGTTGATTGGCATCGTCTCAGTAAGTGCTAAGAAAAAGGAATTCAAACCTTTACCATGCGTCCTTACGCTCAAAGATGGTAGCAAAGTGTCAGGTTATTTGGTTGATGTAAAGAATGCAAAGGTTATGGCAAGTGTGTATGGGCAGGTCGTTATTAATATGCAGACATTGTTTATCTCACCTACACCAACGGGTAAGGGAACAAAGTATGTAGCTGATGATGCAAAAGAAATGGAGTTAACAGTAGATGGGAAGCAGCGTAAATACTTGTCTTTATATGCATGCAAGATATTAACGTTACCTAAAAATTTGAAGCCAACAAATCATCGGTACTTTTGGGAACTGGTTTATGAGGGAAAAGAAGTACTTGGTTTTTTATCTCCAACAGTATGGTATAGTAGTTCATGGACAACATTTTATACTGAAGAGTCATTGGCTTATACTTATTGTCTTAAAGGTGATGAAGTTGTTGTGACTTATTATGTTCCTGAAACAGGAATACGTCTGGCTGCTAAGAAAACAGTCCGTGCTTGTTTTGATCGTTTCCCAAAGATGGATGAGTACTTGCAGAGTGATGGATTCTCACTGAAAGATATGAAGAGACACCCTCTTGATTTGCTGAAAGTGTTGGAACGTAAAATAAAGTAATAGCTTTGTCTCTTTGTGTGCTAAGGTCAATGAACAATGAGAAACTGATGATAGCTAATAAAATAAAAGGTGCGCTTTTGAGAGTCAAAGGCGCACCTTTTATATGTTAGGAGCGTATCTAATACTTAAACGAACTACCTCCTAAGAACTCTCTGAGTAATGAGGTTGGAGGGAGCGCACGGAAAGGCAGTGGAGAGAAGTACTTGAGGAACTTGCGTAAACGATAAGCCTCGGCATATTCTTCACAATTCTCTGGTACTTGCTCGAGCACCTCCTCCGCTTGTGGCTTTATGACTGCAAGTTCGAAGAGCATAGCTGTATTAAACATCACATCGGCTTGCTCCTGATAAGGGAATATCCATTTGTTCTCACCAGCACGCACACTAGGCCATCGGCGGATTGTTTCTTGCGCTGAACAACCACGATACTTATAATCACGAACAATGCGTCGGAGCAATCGATTGTCAGTTGTTGGGATATAGTTGTGATTATCCAATAGGATGGTGGTAAGCGCAGAAGCATAGATCTTAAACTTCTTGTCGTCGGGAATCTGAGCCGTGAGTGTTGGGTTAAGGGCATGGATTCCTTCTACAACCAACACATTATTCTCCTCCAAATGCAACTTATTCCCACTCTTCTCACTACTTCCTGTTTGGAAATTATACTTGGGTAATTCCACCTCCTGACCATTGAATAAAGCATTAAACTGCTCATTGATGAGTGGAATATTCAGTGCATAGATGCTTTCGTAATCATATTCTCCTTGCTCATCCTTCGGTGTTTCTTCCCGATTAACGAAGTAGTCATCCAACGAAATCTGTACGGGCTTCACACCACTAGCAAGTAGTTGCACAGAAAGACGTTTGCAGAATGTGGTCTTACCACTCGATGATGGTCCAGCAATCAGTACCACCTTAATATCTTTCTTTGCTGCAATCTTATCCGCAATCTGTGATATCTTCTTCTCTTGTAAGGCTTCGCTGACATTAATTAGATTGGTGGCTTCACCATTGCCGACCGCCTCATTAAAGTCACCGACCGTCTTTATACCTAACAGACTCTGCCAACGATGATGCTCTTTAAACACTTCAAACATCTTATCCTGCCGTATCAAAGCACCTAATTGGGATGGATCTTGCACGGAAGGGATGCGCAGTAACACACCATCAAAATAAGGTTCGAGTCCGAAGAGATATAGTTGTGACGTGTTCGTGAGCATTGAACCATAGTAATAATCCTTATAGTCATCCAGGACGTAATAGACAGTATAAAGCGTTCCACTACTCTTGAGCAACTTTGCCTTTTGTTCGTCACCGAGTTTAGAGAACATATCAATAGCCTCTTCTGTTGTTGTTTCAAAACGTTGGATAGGTAGATGAGCATTGACAATCTCCTGCATTCGTGTGCGAATACGGTTTACATCCTCTGCAGTGATAGCATGACCGAGTTTCAAATTACAATAGTAACCATTTGAAACAGGAATATCAATGATTACCTCACTGCTGGGATAAAGATCGTGGACAGCCTTACAAAGCACAAGGAAAAGCGACCGAGTGTAAGTGCGAATACCCGATTGTGTATGCAAATCAAGGTACTCCACATCCTTATTATGATAGAGCCTGTAATGCAACCCTTCAACTTTATTATTCACTTTAGCACTTACAGGGCCATAAGGCATTTGAAGATTTATTTCCTTGAAAACATCAGAAAGTGTACTTCCCATTGGGACTTTCAGACTTTTTTTATTATTTTTGCAGCGGATATGCAGTAATTGTGTCATAAGCATTTACGTGTTAAATGTAAGTCGGTGGACTAAATCGTTCGTCTATAAAATACGAATGGTAAAGGTAAAGATTGTTCTGCATATACACAAGAGTTAGTCGTCACAAATTAAGTTATTATATGTCGATTTGGATTTTTTTTAAGCTCATTGGAGCCTTAGCGTTACTAATGTTTGGTATGAAGGCAATGAGTGAAAGCCTGCAAAAGATGGCAGGACCTCAATTGCGTCATGTCCTTGGTGCAATGACAACTAATCGCTTCACTGGTATTTTAACAGGTACATTTATTACCGCAGCCGTCCAATCATCAACGGCAACAACAGTCATGACGGTTAGTTTCGTGAATGCAGGATTACTCACCCTTGTGCAGGCTATCTCCGTCATCATGGGTGCTAACATCGGAACAACCCTAACGGCATGGATCATGTCAGCAGGCTTCTCGTTTAACATTACCGACTTCGTTTGGCCTGCTTTCTTCATAGGCATTGTACTGATTTACTCTAAGAAGCGCAAGCTAATTGGCGATTTTCTCTTTGGTATCTCGTTTATGTTTCTAGGTTTAGGAACACTGCGTCAGACGGGTATAGACATGGATTTGGCACACAACCAAGCGGTACTTGACTTCTTTAGTCAGTTCGACCCACAGAGCTTCTTCACCACGATTGTGTTCTTACTCATCGGTAGTGTGCTGACGATGTGTGTGCAAAGTTCCGCTGCAATCATGGCTATTACGATGATTCTCTGTTCGACTGGTGTACTTCCAATCTACCAAGGAATAGCACTCGTAATGGGCGAGAATATCGGAACAACAGTTACCTCTAACCTTGCCGCATTGACGGCAAACACGCAGGCACGAAGGGCTGCCATGGCACACATGGTGTTTAATATCTTTGGTGTCATTTGGGTATTGTGTATCTTCCACCCATTCATTAATATGATTTGTAGCTGGGTTGGTTATGACGTTACCATGCCTAAGGGGGCAGCTGGATTTGCAGCTAATGCCGCTAAACTTAGCTTTGTGTTAGCCGCCTTCCACACCACATTCAACGTTGCCAACACGCTTATCCTCGTTGGACCAATCAAATACTTAGAGAAGTTAGTATGCATGATCATCAAGCCTAAGGCTAATAAGGACGAGGACGAATTCCGCTTGCATTTCATTCAAGCAGGCATCATGAAGACGCCAGAGCTATCTGTCTTGGAAGCATCTAAGGAGATTAAGTCGTTTGCAGAACGTATCCAAAGAATGTTCGGAATGGTACGTGAGCTGCTTGGAGAGCGTGACACAGAGAAGTTCAATAAGCTTTATACACGCATAGAGAAGTATGAAGGAATCTCAGATAACATGGAGATTGAGATTGCCAAATACCTTGATCAGGTGTCAAATGCCCATTTGAGCGATGAGACAAAGGATAAGGTACGCTCTATGTTGCGTGAGATTTCAGAACTAGAGAGTATTGGTGACGCTTGTTACAACATCGCTCGTACCGTGGGAAGACGCATACGCGGCAAGGAAGACTTTACAGAGGAGCAGTATGATCATATACATCAGATGTTCGAGTTAACGGACGATGCTCTCACGCAGATGAATCGTATCTTGGTGGGACATAGACAAGACAACGATGTGAATCGTTCGTTCAACATAGAGAACGAGATTAATAATTACCGCAATCAACTGCGCTCACAGAACATCAATGACGTCAATGAACATAAATACACTTACGCTATTGGTACGATGTATATAGACATCATTCAGGAGTGTGAAAAGCTCGGTGACTACGTTGTCAATGTGGTAGAAGCACGCATGGGTGTGCGCCAGCAAGAAGCATAAAGGGCATATACTGCCAACAACAAGAGAGTGTATCAAGTAAGGTTAAGGGTATAGAAACAAACGTTCTCGTCCGTCAGTACGATTGCAAATACTAGACAGGTGAGATTATCTATACCAAAGAGTTTAACCTTTGATACACTCTCTTATTTTATACCAAGCCTATTACGAATACCGAGAAACACGTCTGCTTCCCCCTTAAAGAAACCTAACTAATGCCTTAAACAAACTACTTATAACAGCGTTTTCATGGCTTGAGACTGTGCGTTTCATGTACTGAAACCCTGCGTTCCATATACTGAAACCCTGCGTTCCATGTATTGAAACGCTGTGTATCATAGGCTTGAAACGATGTGTATCATAGGGCTGATACGATGTGTATCATAGGTCTGAAACACTGAGTATCAAAGCCTGAAACGCTGTGTCTCAAGGCTTGAAACGCTACGTCTCATACGCTGAGACAACATTACATCGGCTGAAAGTCGTCCGTATTTAATATGATAACCCCTACATACATTAAGGTTTTGTAAACAGGAACACATCATGTTTCTTCTGGCTAGCAACACGTTTCTAGCTAACAGAAGAGGGCATACACCTTATTATTAGACTAGGTTTAAAAGACAAGCCCCACCTTTCGGCGGGGCTTGCTGATACTTCATTTGAATGAAAAGTAGTGTTATTCACGCTTACTTATCAAAGCCAATGGGGCGGAACTGATGCTGCTCTTCACTATATACATAGCCTGCCTTGAGCAGAGAAGCCTTGAGTTTGTCAACGTCCTCATTGAAGTTATTGCAAAGAGACTCTAGTGAATCGAACTCTTCATCACGCAGTAGCATGTTTGCACTGCTTACCAGTATTGCTGGATCTTTTGGTAGATAATCCATGATTTAATAATATTTTAAATGAATAGAGACCTACTTCATTGACTCTCCAACGAACTGGAGAGGGAGCAAGTCCTTGACTGTATCAATAACATAAACGCCTGATGTACCATAAAGAAGGATACGAATGGGCTGGTTATAACGACTTTCTATCTCTAAGATTACCTGTCGGCAAGCACCACAAGGTACGATTGGGTCACGCATCAAACCATACTCATTAGCCGCAGCTATCGCTAAGAGGGTGATAGGTTGGTCTGGATAAGTGGACTGGGCAGCAAAGATTGCAGAGCGTTCAGCGCATAATCCAGAAGGAAAAGCTGCATTCTCTTGGTTCGCTCCCATCACTTCTACGCCATTCGCAAGCAATAATGCTGCACCAACACGGAACTTGCTATAAGGCGAATAGCTGTTACCCGTAGCCGAGATTGCTGTTTGGATGAGATGTTGCTCTTCTTCTGACAGCTCATCGGGTTGGCAGAATCCTATCTTAATACTTAAATCTATTGTCTTCATTGTTGATATTTATTATTGGTTATTGGGCTTATTAGCCTTATTAGGCAAATAGGGCTAATTAGGCTAATCAGGCTAATTAGATTAATGAACTATCAGCTCATAACAGCCAATATCTGGTTTATTGTCACGCTGCTTACCATCATGATCGGTTGCGAAACGTGTATCTGTTAATACTCGCCCTGCATCAATAGCAGGTGAGAGAACATTATTCTCTGGCTTTTTAAGATGCAAGTCGTAGTCTTGCTTATCGGCATTGACCTTGACAAATTGCTTATCTCCACCCCCTGGATAGTCCTTTGTGTTCTCCCAAATAACGTCTGTAAAACGTGCGAGCAAAGCGGTATCTTTTGGCTTTGGCGTGCGTAACAGACAATGATCGAACTGATAATTAGCGGCTACTCCATCCTTGTTATAAACCATGAGGACGTCTTCTGAATAGCCAGTCACCAACGAATTAACCATGTTGAAAGCCTGTAAAGGATAGTCTTTATCGCCTTCATGATTGCCAAGACTTAATGCTGCACCGCGGTTACTATCGAAAGGATAGAACTGAGCAAAGGTGCAATGAGTCAGCGTAATGTGCCCACCAAGGAAGGAGGCGCAGTCCATCAACGTGTTAGAGAATTGTGTATTATAGGCTTCCACCTTACTATTTACAGCCTTCAAACCATATCCTTGACAATTATGTATGGTTGAGTTAGCCAGTGTAAGTTTGTTTTGTGAGGTGTTGGCAGCGTCACACACGATACCATTATAGGCTGAATGGAGGTCGGTATGACTAATTACATTATCGTAACTATCGGCATGGAAGTGTATTCCTTGCCATTGTCCGCTCACATGGTCATAGGGAAGATACGGGAAGAGGCGGTCTAATCGGTCACCACGTAACACCACGGGATGATCCGCCGTACCCTCACATCGCAACGAGCCATACACTTCCAGCGATGCTTTCTGCGAGAAGTAAAGTGTCGTCCCAGCTGGTATTGTAAGCGTTGCACCCGCTTCCACCTTCAGAGTATCTTGTAAGACAATGGGCTTAGAGCCTGTTAATGTCATATTACTGGTGACCTTCAAACCCTTTAGAAGTTGCGCATCCCAGCTGTAAGCACTAAGGACTACACGTTGCTGAACGCCACTCTCAAGTGTAAATATAAGATCATCTGTTATCTTCTGTGGGCTTGTACCATTATTCAGAGGCGATGTCATTTCCACAAAGACACGAATACTATCCTTGTTTCTCACCTCTAAGTCTTTCACTTGATAGCCATTAGCTGCATTCAACTCGTCTCCACTGACATTCACACGGAACCCTGTTTGATTGCCTTGTGCTAGTCGAACGCTAGTTACTCGCAGCCCATCTCCCGAGCGATTATACACCCAAAAAGTCTTTGTGGATGTAGGGACATTAGAGAAAGTGGTATCTAACTTCAATGTATCCGATGAGAAAGACAACAAGTTCGAACGTGATGTTGTAAACGTATCATCGTCCGAACAGGCTGTTATCAGGGCTACTATCGCCAAGAGGCATAGTATGGTTAATTTCTTCATTATCTATCTTTTTGGTTCTTATCTAACGATACTCCCCTTGCTTTTATTGCTTTACTCCAAATCCACATGCTCCACATTGACTTCCTCATGGATGAAGATTTGGGCGTTCTCTTTGAACTTCTCTGGGTTCTCTGTCGTTAGATACCTCACAGTTCCATGTTTCGTGCATCGCTGCTCCATATCTGGATGGCGTCGCAAATAGTCTTGTAAGCTCTTAGCAACATACTCGCCTTGTGCAACAATTTGCACATTCTCTGGAACATGCTTCCGTATTTTAGGCATGAGGATGGGATAATGCGTACAGCCAAGGATGAGCGTGTCAATTTGTGGATCACGTTCTAAGATAAGGTCTATACGCTTCTTCACGAAGTAATCAGCACCTGGGGTATCTGCTTCATTGTTCTCAATGATAGGCACCCAAAGCGGACAAGGAATACCCGTCACCGTCACGTCGTTCCATAGCTTTTGTATTTCAAGCTTATAGCTATGACTCTTTATTGTCCCTTCTGTCGCCAATACGCCAACATGACGTGAGTGGGTAAGTTTGCCAATCACCTCTGCTGTAGGGCGAATCACACCTAACACGCGGCGCTGGGGATCGAGTTTGGGTAAGTCATTCTGCTGTATGCTGCGTAGTGCCTTGGCTGATGCTGTGTTACAACCAAGTATCACTAACTGACAACCAGACTCAAAGAGTTTCATTACAGCCTGCCGTGTAAATTGGTAAACAACATCAAACGAACGTGAACCATAAGGTGCACGGGCATTATCTCCAAGGTAGATATAATCGTAATCAGGCAATAACTGGCGGATACCATGTAGAATGGTTAACCCGCCATAACCAGAGTCAAACACGCCAATAGGGCCTGGCTGTTGCGAATATTGTGACATTATCCTCTTTATCAAATCGTTATTAAATAGGGCTTTAAGGCTCTATCGTTTTGCTTATTAATGGTTTCAGACACTTGAATACAATCTACTTAAGCGCAGAGATAAGTGCATCTGTGATGTCTTCTCCTATGGCTGTATTCACAAACGGAAGGTTGTTATTGTCTGAGTTAAGAATGAAGGCGTACCCACTCTCCTTACCCATCTCACGAACAGTATTGTCTAGTTTCTTACGAACAGGCGCATAGAGATCTGCTTCAGCCTTCTTTAAGAGACGATCTGTCTCCTTACGAAAGGCGATGTTGCGGTCCATCAACTCCTCTAACTCTGCTTGCCGCTTACGGAGAATAGAGGGTTCTAACTTGTGCTGAACATCAAGGAAATCCTCATAACGATTGTTGAAGTCATCAGCCGAACGCTTTGTTTCTGCATCATATTTCGCCTTTAAGTCATTCAAACTACGTGTTGCTGTGGCATAGTCTGCCATTGCGTGCAATACCTTCTCATAACTAAAGTAACCGAACTTTAGGCTTGGAGTAGTTTGTTGTGCGACTGCTAAGAGTGGTAACAACATCAAAGCAAAGGAAAAGAATAGCTTTTTCATCCTACTAATTATTATCTCTTCTATATGTAAATACAAATAATGAGGTCAACGCAAGAATACTTATTCGTGCGGTGACCTCACCCTTATCTCCTCTTGAGAGTCGACTCTCTAGAGGCATATTAACACGGGCAAAGACTCCCGTACATACTTTTACTTCATCTTAGCCAATTGAGCCTTAACCTCAGCTGTTACATCCTTGCTGAGTGCCTCATTGATATACAATGGCTGACCATTAGCTTTCTCCATGATGTAAACATAGTTTCCTGCCTTTGCAACAGCTGCAATCGCATTGCGAACTTTCTCAAGTACAGGACCGAGTTGCTTCTGCTGTTCCTCATTGAAAGCCTTTTGGTTGTCTTGAGCGGTCTGCTGAATCTTTGTATACATATCCTGCAGATTCTTCTCTGTTTCTGCCTGCTTTGTTGCATTCATTGTGCTCTTTGCTTTGTCATAAGCCTCAGCCTGACGCTGCAACTCTGCTTGCATGTCTTCCAACTGCTTCTGGTATTCCTTACCTTTAGCCTCTAACTTGCTCTGAACTGCTGTTGCCTCTGGAAGAGACTGGAGTAGAGCTTGTGAATCAAGGTGACCAAACTTCTGTGCAAACAAGGTCATTGGTGCACAGAGCATCAACATCAAAAATAACTTTTTCATTGCTTTTATTGTTTTAATAGTTTATGTTTTTGTTTTCTTATAAACGTTCTTGTGATTCTATGAATATCGGTTGTCTCACCTTATATTATTGGTAAGCATAACCTAACTTCTGTAATACTTCATTGCTGATATCAACCTTAGGTGACCCGTATATAATGCCAGAAGCATTGCTAGAACGGTCGATAACAAGACTATATCCACGCTGATCGGAGATATCCTTGACGGCATTATAAATCTCATCTTGTATAGGAGTTATCAAACTAGTGCGCTTCTTGAAGAGCTCACCCTCTGGTCCGAAGTACTTACGTTTGAGGTCGGATGCTTGCTTCTCTTTCGCCAAGATAGCATCTTGTTGCTTCTTCTTCTGGTCTTGAGAGAGGAATACTACTTCATTCTGATAGTTCTTGTACATGGTTGCAGCTTCTGTATTCAAAGCCTCAACCTCTGCTTGCCACTTCTTACTAACCTGATTCAACTGCTCATTCGCACGTTCGTAAGCTGGCACATTCTTAAGGATATATTCCATATCAATGAGTGCAAACTTCTGTGCAGAGGCTGATAAAGGTAAAAGAGTGAAAAGGTAAAGAGGTAAAACATACCTCAAAACGCTGTTTAATATCTTCTTTTTATTCATCATTCTTCTTATTATTAAAATCAAATCTAACGTTTCTGTTTTATGAAAACAATTTCTCAACGCTCAAAGACCAACATTACAAGGTCAATGGTCAAGGATCAATAGTCAAAGAATCAAACCCTAGAACTCCTGTCCAAGGATGAAGTGGAACTGGCTTCCACCCTTCTTTCCAAAGACTGTATCGAATCCGTATGCCCAGTCGATACCCATCATACCAACCATTGGAAGGAATATACGAACACCTAGACCAGCAGAACGTTTCATATCAAATGGATTGAACTTACTTGTTTCTGACCATGCATTACCAGCCTCAACAAAGCCCAAACCATAGATAGTTGTATTGCCCAAGAGGAACGGATAACGCAACTCTAAAGAGAAACGATCGTATGCGTAACCTTGTACTTCGTATGAAGGTGTGAGTGCTCCATTCTCATAACCACGCAATCCAATAGTCTCTTCTGCATAGCCACTAGAGTATCCACTCATACCATCACCACCCATATAGAAGGTTTCAAATGGGCTCTTCTTATTCCTGTTATAGCTGCCCAATAAACCTAACTCAACACGAGTAACCAAGACAAAACACTTCTGACCACTACTGAGAGCTGTAAAGGTTCGTGCCTTAAACTTCCACTTGTGATACTCTATCCAGTGATACTTTTCCTGTTGCTCCTTAGAGTAATTAGGCGAATTAGGATTCGTTGCCAAGTGAGCATAGTCCTTACCATCCCACTTAGACCATGGCGGAGTAATCGTCAAAGATGCTGAGAACTCTGAACCACGACGTGGGAAGAGTTGGTTATCAGTAGATGTTCTATTCAGTGCTACTGTCAAGTTCAAGTTGTTAGATGTACCTGTTGGCATGAGGAAGTATCGCCAGTTACGCAACATATAACGCTGATATTGCAACTGTAAAGACAATGTGAAGTAATCATCAGGCCAACTCAAACGTTTTCCCCAACCAGCATAAACACTCAACAACTTAATGTACTTGTCTGGATCATAATAGTTTTCATAACTATTGTAATTATAGTTTCCGTAACCGTAACGATAATTGTTATAGTTGTTCAACAGCGACTGGTTGTAGTAATTACTCGATACGTCAGTCTGCTTTGAATAAGAGACACCCACATTGAATTGGATAGGACGCTTACCACCAAGCCAGTTGGTTGAATACTGAACATTGTAAGATTGGTAATAAGTACCATTCGTCTGTGCTCCCAAAGACAATGTCTCACCATCACCGATAGGCATAATACCACGATGTTCACGGTTTCTACGGAGGAGATTAGCCATTGAGAAGTTAGTTAATTTCAAGCCTACTCGCCCGATAACACCCGTCTGTCCCCAACCCAGAGAAAGCTCAACTTGGTCGTTAGACTTCTGTTTCAAATTATAATTGATATCCACTGTTCCATCTTCGTAATTAGGTTCAGGAACAGGGTTGATAGCTTCTGGATCAAAATAACCCATTGATGCTAACTCACGGGCGGAACGCTGAAGAGCTTCTTTAGAGAATAGGTCACCAGGCTTTGTACGCAACTCACGACGAACAACATTCTCATAGAGTCGGTCGTTACCATTAATCTTCACACGATTAATATGTGCCTGCTGTCCTTCCGTGATACGCATCTCAAGGTCTATGGAGTCGCCGACAATGTTCACCTCAGTTGGCTCAAGCCTATAGAAGAGATAACCATTATTCCAATACTCATTACCAACAGCATCCTCATCTTGTGAAAGTCGCTTACTTAGATAAGTCTGGTTATAAACGTCACCTTTCTTCATTCCAAGCAAACGAGATAGATAATCAGTTGAATAAACAGTGTTTCCGACCCAAGAGATATTACGAATATAATACTTCTTACCCTCGTTTACCTTTACATAGATATCCACATGCTTTGGATCAACATTCCACACACTATCTTTCAAGATGGTGGCATCACGGAAACCAAACTCATTGTATTTGGTAATGAGATTCTTCTTATCTTCTGTCCAACGCTCGGGTGTGAACTTCTTTGACTTCAGTAAATTACCAAGCTTTCCTGCTTCATGTGTCTTAGCGAAAGCACCCTTTGAGAAGAAAGAACCCTTGATCTTCTTTATTGGAAGTTGCTCATTCCCTTCAATGATAATATTGCGAACCTTTAGTTTCTCCTTCTTATCTACATCAATATCAAGTATGACCTGATTCTTATTCGCAACATCATCACGCTGGAGAATATTTATCTCGGCATTCTTATATCCCTTATCATCAAAGTACTTCTTAGCAAGTATCTTGGCACGACTAATCATATTAGGAGTAATCTGACCACCTTTCAGTAAGCCCAACTTCTTCTCCATATCATCCCGTTCACTCTTCTTCAAACCATTGTAATTGATGGTTGAGATGCGTGGTCGTGGCAAGAGATTAATTCTCAAGTAAATATTATCACCGACGATAGAATCTGCACTGATGGATACATCAGAGAAGAGTCCATGCTTCCAATAACGTTTCACTGCATCAGTGATAGCCGTTCCTGGTACCTCCAACTCCTGCCCAATGCTGAGCCCAGAAATACCCGTAAGTACATAATCCTCATAACCATCAATACCACTGACTGCCAGTCCTGCAAGCCTATAAGTATGCGGATTACCAGAATAAGTTATATCTGGATTAACGATCTTCTCTTGTCCGCTCACCGTTAGAGTCATTCCAGAAGTGAGAGCAAGAAGCATCAACACCTTATTTATCTTCGTCATCTATATTGCGTAACTTATTTGTTTTCGTTTTCTTCTATCTGTCTCTCTGTCTTTCCAAAACGACGTTGTCTCTTTTGGAAACTATATATAGCACGTTGTAAATCGCATTCTCCAAAGTCTGGCCAATAGGTATCACAGAAGTAAAGCTCTGAGTAGGCTATCTGCCAAAGAAGGTAATTAGAAATACGAAGCTCACCACCTGTCCTTATTAGAAGGTCTGGATCAGGCATAAAGTTGGTTTGCATGTGCTTACTGAGTAACTCTTCTGTTATCATTTCGGGACGTAGCGTTACTTTTTCATTGCCCTGATTTTCAGCAATGATATCCTGCACCGCCTTAGTTATCTCCCATCGTGAACTATAACTAAGAGCAACAACCATTGTCATAGCAGAGTTCTTCGCCGTATGTTCTTCCGTCTCTCTGAGTTTCTGTTGCACCTCTATAGGCAATCGACCAATATCACCTATCACACGGAATCGGACATTATTCTTCATAAAGATTTCATCTTCTAAAGAAGTCAAGACCAGCCCCATCAATGCAGCAATCTCATCAGAAGGCCGACTCCAATTCTCTGTAGAGAAGGTGTAAAGCGTTAGATACTTCACACCCAGACGTACACACTCAGAAGTAATACGGCGAACCGTCTCCACTCCTGCCTGATGTCCATAAGAACGGGGCTTATTACGCTCCGTTGCCCAGCGCCCATTACCATCCATAATGATAGCAATGTGTTCTGGAATCCGTGTCATGTCTAATTCTTCCACCATGATTATATATGAAGAAAATAACCTTTCTTACTATTCCTTATATAGCCATCTTATTCATCTTCATTGTGACATGTTCGGCACTTGGTCATAAAGCTATAGCTGAACGTCAATTGAAGTGTTGAATAGCTATCTGTATTCTTAAAGAGTCCACTACTCTTTATTCCGTAGGGATCTCTTTGCCCATCTAGTTCGTCAGAGAGTGAGAAATGCATCGCCCACTCTAGTCCGATATTCGTTCGCTCACCAACCTTATACTTAACGCCAACGCCAATAGGAAGGTTAGCCGAGAATGCGGAACTACGATTACTATTCTCTATCTTAACATACGTGGCACCCAGTCCTATTGTTACATAAGGTGACAAACGTTGTGCGCCACGATAATCTTTACCCGTTCCGTATGGCAAGAAGTTATATTCATAAGCCACGCCTACATCTACCAAAGAGTTACTGAATAGATAAGGTGTCGTGGCAAATCGAGGATAATAAGTCTTTGCATCAGCTGAAGAACCTTTCATCTTGCCAAAAGATACATTCATCTTCAAACCCATATAAGGATTGAAATTATATCTGACAAGCACCGTCCCCATTGGTTGCAAGTCTTTTGTTAAAGACTCATTGAAGTCGCCAAGATAGCCCATCAAGCCAACACCCGCTCCTAACTCCATCTTATATTCAGGGTCACTCTGTGCCCACAAAGATGTTGTTACTAAAAGGAGAAGAACGCTAATGATGGTCTTTTTCATCTTACACAGCCTTAGAACTTATTCTGCAGCACGCTCTTGATTCAACTTCCAACCCACTCTATTGAGCCTTCCACGCCAAACCTTACTACCGCTAATCATCCAAATGTAAGCATCTGCGTTGACCGTTGCTGTAAATGTATTAGCGGGTTGCACATTCAGTGGATAGCTAAAATCTTTATCGCTATTCCATACAATTCCTGCATCACGAGACAATAACATTGAACCGAATTTGCCACTATTATCCACGCCCATAGCTAGCGCAGCACCATCATAATTAACAACTGTAAGATGGCGATAAGCAGGCAATAGGAACTTAGTAGCTGCATTCTCTACATAATTCCAAGTATCGTCTGCTGTTGGACGATTCTTATAGGAAAGCCTTGTCCAAGTAACTGTCTTATTCCCACTAGCAGCTGTTCCTACTATCAAAACACGACTCATATCATCAGCGCCATTATTGCTCAATAAGACATAATTGATATTGCTTACAGGGAGAAGAGAAATGTTATCATCGAGTGTCTCAACATTCCATGTCGCCCCATTATCTTGCGAACGAACTAAACTTCCAGCTGTTGTCAAAGCGAATAGCTCCGAAGAAGATGCAGCCACCAACTGCTTCAAGTTCGTATTCGTACCCACTTGAGTCCAAGCGTTACCATCAGTAGAACTAAGGATTCGACCACTATCTAAGATAAATAACTTATTCTCTTTGACCAATACGCTCTGATAAGCCTGTGTAGAGAAAGACTGAGACAACAAAGCCCAATGATTACCATCATTCTGCGCCGTCACATACCCCTTCGTCTGTGTTCCATCTGTTCCAAACACAAATATCTTATCCTTATTACTTACAGCCTTCATCGCCGTGAAAGCACCGAAATTACTATTACCCTGCATACTTACCCAAGAGAATACATTGCCCTTCTGCTTATGCATATTCACCGATATCTTATAATCACGATAAGTATCCCGTGCATTAGAGTAGATACGGAACGAGCGGGGAGAAGTGAAATCGATTGAATCATTCGGGGAGAAGTAAGTCTGCTTATCTCCTTGTTGAGAAAGGATTGTAACTGTACCAGAGTTCTTGGTTGTTATTGTAGCCAAAACGTGCGCCACATCAGTTCCATAAGGCAGAGAGTCCACATTGTAAACCAGCCCCTGCGCTTGGTCAATATAGAACCTAAGATTCTTTGCTTCATATTTAGCATAGAAAGTACTATCCTTCCCAGACTTCGTAAGCGTATCACGTTTTACTTTCAGCTGCCCCAGAGTAAACCCTGTTATAGCTGTATCTCTAAAACTTGAGCCATTATCATCATTGTCATCATCTTTCAGACAAGATGTCATCATCAAAGTTGCCAATACAAGGCCTACAAGAGTATATATCTTATTACGCATCAGATACTAATAATTGAATTTAGCTGCAAATTTAATCAGAAATCTTCAGACTAAACATCTTTTACGGGGTTAATTATGTAAAATATGGATTTATACATCAGATTTTTAAGTTTGTTTAGTATTATATAGAAGATTCGTATTTCTATAGTATTAGAATCGTCAATATCGAAAGGGAACGCACCCAGGTACCAAAGCGAGGACGACAGCAACACCCGTACACGATCAGCGGAAACCCCTATAGCCATCTTAAAGAATAAGTAGTAATAACGAAAGATATATGTATTACCATTCTTTTTCCCTGCTTTCCGATTGTTTTTCCATAGGTTCCGCATTGCTTTTGTACGTATCAAGCATTATTATCTAAGTGTGATGATTAATTATCTAAGCGTGATAATACTTTATCTAAGCCTGATAATACTTTATCACACTTAGATAATACACAAACATACGTATTCCGCAAATGCGCAATACGTATAAAAATAAAACAAGATGCGCATAAACTCAACACAGAATGCGTATATGAGCATAACGATATTAGCTTCTGTTAAAGCTAAAAGCTAATATCAAGACGAAGAGAGGAAGCAAAACAAGGTGTAAGTATTAGGTTCTATCAATCCATATTAGCCGTAACGAAAAGAGGATGTGCCTATTTGACACATCCTCTTTGATATAACACAGGAAGTTTTAATTAGGAGTAGCTAACTGCGTTATTTTTACGGAACGTTTACAATTCCCTCCGTCTACAGAAAGTATAGCAGTACGCTCCTTGTGACTACGATTCGTCTTTACATACACTTTCATCTCTTTGCTATTATTCGTCTGTTGCACTACTATCCAGTCAGCCGACCAGTTATTCAGAACGCCTTTGTGATATTTCTCTGAAGGATCCTGGTCTTTGTCACCAACGAAATCAGGCACAACCGTATTCTTTACGCCATCCTGTATAAACGTTATGTTATCTATGCCACGCCAATCACCAGATTTTACATAAAGTATAAACGAGTTTGAAGCATTTGAAACAGTAACATCCTCCTTATCAAAAGCCAAGAATTTATCTATCATAATCTCTTCCTCTTTATCGTGACAAGCGGTAAATAAACATGCTAACAAAGCTATTAATACAAAATAAATCTTCTTCATAAAATTATCTCCTTACGTTAATTAAACATTATACTTTATCCATCAATAGACTTCTTTTAATTCATATCGTGACAAATTTAAATAAAAAAGGTAGATTTACAAAGGAATTATTAGTTATTTTTATTCTTTGATTAAGGATTATCTAACCAAAGCAAATAAACAGTACATATATTAAACGAGAAGCCCTATCCGCAGTAACTGCGGATAGGGCTTATATTTATCGTATTAGTTACAATCCAGTAACTACAAGATTTAGAGCTGTGGACCAGCTGCTACGAGTGCCTTACCAGCCTCGTTGTTCTCATACTTCTTGAAGTTCTTGATGAAACGAGCTGCGAGATCCTTAGCCTTCTCATCCCACTGAGCTGCATCAGCGTAAGTGTCACGTGGATCGAGGATCTCAGTTGCAACACCTTCGAGCTTTGTAGGAACAGTGAAATCGAAGTAAGGAATCTGCTTTGTTGGAGCAGCGTCGATTGAGTGGTTCAAGATAGCGTCGATGATACCACGAGTATCGCGGATAGAGATACGCTTGCCTGTACCATTCCAACCAGTGTTAACTAAGTAAGCCTTAGCACCACTCTGCTGCATCTTCTTAACCAACTCCTCAGCATACTTTGTTGGGTGGAGCTCCAAGAATGCCTGACCGAAGCAAGCAGAGAATGTTGGAGTAGGCTCAGTGATACCACGCTCTGTACCAGCCAACTTAGCTGTGAAACCAGAGAGGAAGTAGTACTTAGTCTGCTCTGGAGTCAAGATAGATACTGGAGGCAATACACCGAATGCATCAGCAGAAAGGAAGATAACCTGCTTAGCAGCTGGACCCTGAGACTCAGGACGCTGGATGTTCTTAATGTGGTAGATTGGGTAAGAAACACGAGTGTTCTCAGTTACGCTCTTATCAGCGAAGTCAATCTTACCATTCTCGTCAACTGTTACGTTCTCGAGGAGAGCGTCACGTGTGATAGCGCCGTAGATATCTGGCTCAGACTCCTTGTCAAGGTTGATAACCTTAGCATAGCAACCACCCTCGTAGTTGAAGATACCCTTGTCATCCCATCCGTGCTCGTCATCACCGATGAGCTTACGCTTTGGATCGGTAGAAAGAGTAGTCTTACCAGTACCAGAAAGACCGAAGAAGATAGCTGTGTTCTCACCGTTCATGTCAGTGTTAGCAGAGCAGTGCATAGAAGCCATACCCTTCAATGGCAAGAAGTAGTTCATCATAGAGAACATACCCTTCTTCATCTCACCGCCATACCATGTGTTAACGATTACCTGCTCCTTAGATGTTACGTTGAACATAACACAAGTCTCTGAATGAAGACCTAGCTCCTTCCAGTTCTCAACCTTAGCCTTAGAAGCATTGTAAACAATGAAGTCTGGCTCCTGATCGAAGTCTGCCTCTGACTTTGGACGAATGAACATGTTTGTTACAAAGTGAGCCTGCCAAGCAACCTCAACGATGAAACGAATCTTCATACGTGTGTCCTTGTGTGTACCGCAGAAACCATCAACTACGAAAAGACGCTTGTTAGAAAGCTCCTTCTTTGCGATATCCTTAACAGCTGTCCAAGCTTCCTTAGAAGCACGATGGTTATCGTTATGGTATTCCTCAGAATCCCACCATACTGTATCGTGAGAGTTCTCATCATCAACGATGAACTTATCCTTAGGAGAACGACCAGTGTAGATACCAGTCATTACATTAATTGCACCAAGCTCAGTCTCGTGACCTTTCTCATAGCCCTCAAGACCTTCCTTTGTTTCCTCATTGAACAATACCTCATAAGAAGGATTGTAAAGTACTTCTGTTGTACCTGTAATTCCGTACTTCTCAAGTACGCTCTTATCAAACTTTGCCATTTCGTTATAAATGTATTTAGTTGAAAATTAATTTTTACCTTACCATGCTGTCTCATTGAAAGACACCGCAAAGGTAATATAATTATTAAGTACGAACAAATAAACGAATAGAAAAAGTATCAAAGTATTCTGCCTTATGGTTAAAGTTACTAAAATTATTATAGGCACGTGTACATTTGCAAATTAGACTTTGCAAACCTACAGATTATTTCTTACTTTTGCCGAAATTTTGTACAGCAAGTTGCAAGTTTGCTTGTTTATAACACCTAAGATAGAAAATGGAAATCATTAATTTTTCAGAACAGAACTCCATCATCAACCAATATCTGGCTGAGATTCGTGACAAAGACTACCAAAAGAATCGCTTACTCTTCCGCAACAATGTGATGCGTATTGGAGAGTTTGAAGCATTTGAAATCTCTAAGACATTAAACTACGAACCAAAGGATGTTGTTACCCCATTAGGTACTGCGCAGGTCAATATCCCAACTGACAAGATTGTTTTGGCTACTATTTTCCGTGCTGGATTGCCTTTCCATAACGGTTTCCTTAACATATTCGACCATGCAGGTAATGCCTTCGTTAGTGCTTATCGCGAATATACGGATGCTGAACATCATGAGGTGGGTATTCACGTTGAATATCTTGCTACACCAGACATCAATGGTAAGACACTTATCATAGCTGACCCTATGCTGGCTACTGGTGGTTCTATGGAGCTGGGCTATAAGGCTATCCTTTCAAAGGGAACTCCTCGTCATGTGCATGTTGCTTGTCTTTTGGCTACACCAGAAGGTATCGCACATATCCGCAAAACCTTCCCTGAAGACTCTACCACCATCTGGTGTGCAGCGATTGACGAAGGACTGAACGAACATAAGTACATTGTTCCTGGCTTCGGTGATGCTGGTGACTTGTGCTATGGTGAGAAGTTATAAAGATACTCTATAAATCTTCAAATCGGTTCATTAGAGAAATATAGAAGCTGATTTCATAAATCCTTTCGTCTAACATATGAAGCACTTACAACTCATATTTTAGCCTCAAAAGGAAGTCTATGACCAATCAAAGCTTTCTCTCTTATGAACCGATTTGGCATTATATTACTTTTACATAAGTGCATTATGAAGAAGTCTGTTGTGTTGATGATTGCTGCCTTGGGACTAATGGTATCTATATTTGCAGTGTTTGCTCTGAATAGATGGTATCCAACGCATGGGCATGCAGACTGGGATGAGGTTCAACAATACACTGCAGACAAGATTCCTATCGACCACAAAGACTTCCGAAGTGATTTCGGAGAGATATTCGAACAGGTCAAAGAGAAGTACCCATATACTACAAAGAAACGCATCAAGCTTGATTCGATTCACACCACATGCCTTCAACGAATTGACACCATGCAATCGAAAGTGGCTTATTCATTACTTATAATGGAATTCTTTGCCAACTTGAAATGCACTCATGCAAATAATGAAAGCATACTATACCCTTGGTTCATACAAGGGGATAATATCACAGTCATTGAGAATCGTGTGTTTATTAATCACCCTTCAGTCTTTGCTATAAAGGCAGGATTGCAAGATAAAGACGAGATTGTAACTATTGATGGTGTACCTACAAATAAATGGGTGATGCACAATTGCAAATATGTCTCAGCTTCAACAGATGCCACTCGCTATCTACTATCAGCTTTGACCATACTCTGTAGTTATACAAGTCCTATAAAGACACTTGGAATTATTCGCCATGGAAGACCCATAACCATCACCATTCATCTACAATCGAAATCTGTTCCCACAAAGGAAGAGGAACAAAATGTAACTTGGAGAAAGGTTTCTTCAAGGGTTGGATATATAAATGTGAAAAGCATGCAAGATAATGCTGATACTGACTTCAGCAAAGCTTTGAAGCATCTAAGCAAACTTCCATACTTGATAGTTGATGTGCGTCAGAATGGGGGAGGCAACAGTTGGATAGGAGATAATATTGCGCAGAATTTAATAAAAGGTAAACGACGTAATTGGAATGGGTCTACAATATCTCCTTCCACTAACAGCTATAAGGGAAAAGTAATCATCTTGATGGGTAATTACTCCTGTTCTTCCGCTGAGACTTTTCTCATTACAATGAAAGAAAGTGGTGATGCCGTGTTGGTTGGTACATCTTCAGCTGGTGATACAGGTGGTGTTATTTGTCTTTTTAAGACTTCACATGGAATATTCTATCGACTTCCTGTAGGACATTCGTTTGGAACTTCTCCCAAAGGATTCCCATTAGAAGGGAAAGGAATAAGCCCGAACTATTTAGTACCAATGAAGGTTAACGACTTCTTATCAGGGAAAGATACTCAACTTGATTATGCCCTTCAATTATTTAAAGAATAGCTGTCAGCACCTGAAAGTTTATGTGTTTACTTGTTTTCGACCTTATTATCGAACTTAACACACACTCTTTAGTTCTAATCAAAAACCTCTCCTTACATAAACAAAGAACGATAGAAACCATAACTTCTATCGTTCTTTTATTTTACCTTTACAACATTGCAATAAGAGGCACTCTAAATTCTTCGCGAAGAAAATCGAAATTGTTCGCGAAGAAAATCGAGAATCTTCGCGAACAATTATATAACTTCTCTTTTATACCTTCGAAGCAATATGCCGTCGATAGAGATCTAGATGGCTTTTCTGAAGTATTTCTCCAATATGATTTAAGCGTTGCTTCTGAGAAATATTTGCTTCTTCTTGTGTATTATCTTCGCGCATGAGAATACGCCCATTACCAGCTACAGGTAGGTATTCATCCCATTCCACGGGTACATTATGATACCTACCATCGCCACCATATTTACTAATATAAGTTAGGCGACGCACACTTCGGTAACCATAAGCCGTCACTGTCAACAGCGTACTGCCATCCCCTTGCTGTTTCTCTTCTGTCTTTAAGATGCAATTCGTAACACAATCGGGATGTTTGAAATGATCTTGCCCCCAGAAATTAGCTAATGCCTCATGTTCCCAGAACGAACTCTTCTGTTGCATGTCTTGACCATAAATTGCTGACTGCGGACGTATCTGTTGATACATAGGCACACAAAGTAAGGGAGCGAAAGCAAAGTATATAGCACGGAAATAGATTGCATTGATTCTGTGAAAATCCTCTTGTGCCTTATCATAATCGAATCCTTGATACTGCCTAGGGTTCAAATCGAGGTTTAAGTCCTGCATGTGACGCGCCATAATGACATTAATCATCTTAGCTTTGTTAAAGTCGAAATCATCACCGAAGGCTGTTTCCTCATCCTGCAATAGCTTCATCATACTCTGTTGAGCCAATGGTGTGAAGAGTAAAGCATATTGCTGATTATTATTTCGATTACTTGTATTGAACGCAACCTCAAACTCTTCATTCGTCAACATCGCAAAGTCACCATCTTTCAAGTTACGTGCTTTACGATGTAAGCGGTACTTATCCCATTTAAAACGTAGCGAGCCTTCTTTTCCTGCCAAGCCATTTGGTTTGCGATAGAACACTAAGTCAGGCGCAGCAGTATTACCATAGATGAGCCTTGTTCGTTCGAAATACTCTGGATAAGGTGCCGTCACACTAGCATGTAAGGTTTCCGAACGTTGCACCGTCCGCCTATTACCATTTCCATCCGTCACCGTCTCTGTCCAATAAATAGTCTTTGAGCCATAGTAAGTCTTTGTTCCCATCTCCATCTTACGTGTTCGACAGATAACAAAGGGGTTTCCATTGATTAGTCCAGAATGGGAATAAACAACAGAACGCTCTGCATTGAAGGAATCATCCCAACCATAAATCTTGCGTAAATCGGCTAGACGTTGGGTCGTAAAATAAGGATCGAACTCCAGTCTAGGCACAGTCTTCGACATCATTCTCGTCAGAACATCCCAGTCATAGAGCCTATTCAGCGGTGCCATCTGGCTCCACGCCTCTTCCTTCAAACGGGAAAGTATCGCCGAAATGTTATTCCGTTCATGCTTGAGATCAGACAACCTCGGGTGTACCTTCATCAACAAAAAGACAAGCGAGAGTACTGACACGGCACCAGCTATTAAAAGATTCTCTATTGGCCAGTTCTCATGTTGTGCCAAGATAACCAATGCTCCACCAATCACGAGCAACCATAGCACAACACAAAGAACCGTCCACCATGTAATCCGATTCTTTACTTCTGCCAAGACTGCCTCATTATCATAGACCTTTCGGCACGTCTCTCGATTAGCTTCTACATCAATAGCTGCCTCACGAGCCAACTCCTCAAAGGTTTCTTCACTAACCTTCTTGAACTTGTCACGAAAGACATTGATGTACTCATCGAGTGGATCGTAAATATCTTCAACCATCTTTTATCCTTAGAAGAACTTACTTCTTGCAGCTTCACGTATTTCAGCCGATGCGGTGAATGGTATACGAGTAGTGTAGCCCTGCTGAGCTGCAACAATCATCTTCGTTGGCCATGAGAATATATCGGTGTTCCATTGGGTCACCCTACTATTATATACGGTGCGGGCAGCTGTGATTTCACGCTGAAGATAATTGTTCTGCTGCATAGCATCAGCGATGGCACTATGTGCTTTCAACTCAGGATAAGCCTCAACCTGTGGGAACAACCGACCTAAGGCAGAACCTACTTGCGCACTCACCTCGTTACGATTCGTCTCATTGACACTACCACCACGTAGAGCAGCAACGGCTTTCATCACATCTTTATCTAAGTCGATAGCACGCTCAACAAGTCCTACAACGTTCTGAAGAATCTGCACACGTTGTTCTAGATAGTTGTCGATGTTTGATGCCTCAGCCTGAATACGCTGCTCTAATTGCTGGAAATAGTTACGAGCCGATATCTTCATAAAGATAAAGATTACACCAGGAAGGATTCCAACAAGACAACCGACAACTGCTACTAACAACGGATTCTCCATCGTACTACCCATTATCGCTACAAACAGGAGCACCAATACGGGTATTACCACCCACAGAGCAATCTGAAATAGGGTTGATCCTGTACCAACAGTCACTGCCAGTTGCTTGTCAATTACATGTACGTCACGACCTGACTCATTAACAGGTCCCGTCACTTCATCTAGTAAATTTGCCATAAGCTAAGTATTAGTTGTTTCTTATAGAAATGATTTATTTAGGTCTCAAAGGTAATGGTTTTCTAGTAAATGAGCAAACATACTTACCTTATATTTCAATGGAAGCATGCTTATTAATGACTTCTATCACTACCAGGGATTACTCCCCAGCAGTGATAGATGTATGTGTGTGCGCTACTTTATTCCACAAAGGTTCATCAATTCCTTTCCCCATGAAGGCAACAAGCCCTGTGGTTGCTCACTAGCATAGAGTTGCTTGATGGTTGTCAATTCCTTTGGTTCGTTCATACTAGGTTGCCCAGTAATCTTACTCATGTTATCAAAGAAGATGTAGAGGAGCAAATGTGCACGTGGATTATCAGGATTTACACCAATAGCCGACTTGTAATTGATGATTGCATCCATATAATATGATTTGCCATTCACCATAGGATTCTGTACAATGAGTGCCGTGTAATAGAGTCCTTTAAGCACTAATGCCTCCGAACGGGCTACACGATCAGTCGGACAGAGTGCTTGTAACGCCTCCAAATCAGGCTTTGCTGACTCAAGGAATAAGCCCGAATGACTGTCTTGTGGGAAGTGGACAGCATACTGAAGAGCAAAGAGCGTCTTGTAATAAAGCGGTAACCATTCGTTAGGATACTGTTTCGTCAGTCGATCCAAAGCATCCATACCAACGACAATAGACTCTGCATTTTCTGCATTTACTTTACTTAGCGTATTGCTCAAAGCCTTTTCCATAGGCTGAACATCAGCTGCGTAAACACTAGTTGCGCACATAAGGGCAACGATAACGACGAGTTTTGAAATTAAAGTTCTCATAAGTCCTAATTTTAAAAGGTGAAACATATTGTCTGCTGCAAATGTAGTAAGCCTTTTAGCAAGCTCCAAATATTGGGGACAGACGACCAAGTTATGGGCTGTATAACTATGTGCTCAGCTGAAATACTAGTTTTTGGGACTAATGACTAATCGCTTTTCAATCCATGTGAAGTGATGTATAACAGGAAGAACGACGAAGGTAAAAATGTTAAAGAAAACTATACCTTTACCTATACAACTGAATTTTTCGTATCTTTGACAGCAACTTAAAAACCAAAGCTATGGGGCTATTCAACTATTCAAGTAAACTATCCGACGAACAATTACGTCGCATCTCCCTAAGTGCACAATACCAAGGGCAGCAGGGAGGAGACCATTTTACACTTTCATCTAAGATTGGTTCACGTGCAAAAGTACTTCTCGAACAAGGCTGGGGCATCACTGATCGACAAGAATTATGCGATACGATAGAGGAATTGCTCGGACGTTGCCGCTCACTTGATATTGCTGTTATAAAAGAAGAAATGATGGCAGAGGTACAAGAAGACAGCGGAATCAACACCGAGGTACGACGTATATGGTCTCTGGCAAGTATTGTCGATAAACATTATATTACACGAGCTGGAGATTTAAGCGACTTGCTTAATATGCTAACCAACTATATTGCAGCACAAGATAGTCTACTTGCTAATGAATTGATTACCTCATGGGATGCCATAACAGAAAAAGATGTTATAGGATGGGATATAGGGCGCGCAGCCTATCTCGTGCGTGTTGGTGTGGAAATGAAATACCTCAACTCTGACGAGGCATGGGATTATCTGGAAAAAGCTTACCAAAGAGCCATCAGAACATTCGATTCATGGGAGGAACTTGGACGTTCCTATATCATCGGACGTTGTTGTTGGACTTCTCATCCAGAGGAGCGTGATGTCTTAGGCTTTTGTAACGTTGTGAAATGGCTTTTGAAACATCCCGAGAGCCCTTGGGTAAAAGTTAAGTTGAAATAATTTATCAATAACATATTAAATCTTTCAGATTATGGATCATACTTTTGTTCTAGTTATCATCATGTTCATTGCAGCGAGTATTATTGCCTTCTCGCTTATGTTCTACGTGCGGCAAAAAGGTAAGAATAGTAAGGGGGTCTACACAGCAAAGGCAATGGAATTCATCACAAAGAAGTACCCTTCTATCAATACAAGCAATATCAAGTGTGTAGAATTTTATATTCCTAAGGGGAGTTTAGGACAGATAGACCCAGCAATTATTGCCTACAATGATGAGGACATGTACATAATATCTGCTCTCGCTCAACCTATACCAGGCTTCTACAGAATCAAATCTAATGAGCAAGCTGAATGGGATATGTTCTATTATCCTATGACAAGCATAGAGCAGGCTGGCTTTGATGAAAAGCAGAAACACTTCTTTCTCGTTATTAAAGGAGAATCAATTAAACTGAAAATCAGGAAAAGAAATACCTTCCAAGAGGATCAGCAGGAAGAGTTAAACGACTTCTTTGCAACGATATCTCGCGTACTAAAAAAGAATGAAACATTGAACGTATAAGCCTCAAAGAATACGTCAATAATACACAAACAAAGGTGCATAAAGCCGTAAAAGGTTTTTATGCACCTTATATTATATACCTATCAATGCGCACCTCCACCCCATAAAACGATTATTCTCACCATCCAATACTATGATTTACAAGCTCAATACAGCTTTTCTGCAATACTTTTACTCACACTAAAGCTCCCTTTCCAACCTCCCTTCCATTTCTTTTGCATATACATTACATCCGTTTCCAACCTCCCTTCCATTTCTTTTGCATATACATTACATCCGTTTCCAACCTCCCGTCCATCTCTTTTGCATATACATTACATCCGTTTCCAACCTCCCTTCCATCTCTTTTGTAGCTACCTTTTTTCAGTTTCATCATGAAGAGACACAGATTTCATCATGATGAAACGAGTGTCTCATCACGATGAAACACAAGTTTCACCATGGTGAAACTAACAGAAGACATAGGTCTAACAGATGAAACTCCCCTTAGTTTGTAATGCAACTCATAGGAATGAGCATTCGCAAGCACGCTATTCCGAGCATCATTACATAGGTAAGAGTGCCTCAAGCATAGCCTAACGACAGGAAGAAATGGCGTTAGGCACTGACAAAAACACAATGATTTGCCTATCCAAACTCACTTCTGTTAGGGACATTCCTACTATGAGAAGGGTTTGGAAAGGTTATCAGAAAGGGCTTTAAATAAGGTTAGGTGCGGTTTTAACTAAGGTATTTTCGCAAACTGGGAACAAATGTGCGGGACACAGGAATCGTATCGCGACACACCTTAAAGCGCAAGAGGTAACCATTGGAATTACCCTTTGCCGACTCAATATTATTGATGTTTACGAGGAAGGAACGATGGCATTGAAAGATATTATCATATGGCAGATCGGCTTTCAAGGCGGTCAATGTGGTGCGGAGTTCCCTACGTTCTATCTTGTCGCCCACCACGTAGCACACTAATGCGTTATTCTTCTGCGCTTCGATATACAAGAGATTGTTTATAGGCAACGATAGGTCCTCGCCACGCAGATTCTGGTCATGTAATGTAATCATAATTCCTACCTGCTCCTCGTTGGTCTTAACCTTCACTTCCTCAAGTCTGTTGTGCAACATTCGGTTGTAACCTATCAGCGTGGAGATACCTGTCACGAGTAACCAAATTAGGAAAGTCCAGTAGAAAAAGACTAAGAAGAGTTGCCACGAGAGCGGTACCTTAAAGCAGAATGAGGCATAAATGGTCATGGAAACCGCCATGGCTAGTTCGATTGCAACCGAATATATCAGCACATCACCATTGGTAACGAATCCTTTTTTACGCCTTGGTATGCCCAAGAAAAGCAACGAACAGAGTCCTTGAACGCATGACGAGAGTATGCCTACGCCCAAACACATCAGAAAGATACTGCCAGAATAGTTGCTAATACCAAATGGTTGGAAGAGATAAAGGAGTATAAAAATGCCAGTCCCTAACGCTAACAATGAGCGTAAAGAACTGACATTAGCTTGCAAGGGGCACTTGCTATGTAGGAATTCTGTGAATCTGTGCATGGCTCAACGTATTATTAACCTAAGGGCAAAGATACACATTTTCTATTACAAACACAAGTGTTATAAAGGAGTATCACATCACTTTACTTCCCATATATCGTTGGTTTCCAACATTTCCATGAACGTATGATAATGCTTCTGCGCCTTCACCTCTTCTATCTGCTGGTTCACTGCAGCGTCGTAAGTAGGTGCTTCAACATCACGAATCACTCCGAGGGCTATTGGGAAACCATCTTCATTACTCATCATAGCCAACTTCAGCTGTAGAGTATTGTCTTGGCAGTGGGCATCATGCACGAGGATATCATCTTGCGTAACGCCATTCTCGCCAATCTTAACTACCTTCAAGCCAAATCCCTCTTGCATGAGTCCATACTCCTTATTAGCTCCAAAGATCAAAGGTTCGCCATGCTTGACGTAAATAGCATTCTCTTTACGACCTTGAGAGGTGTAGACTGAGTTGTGACAACCATCGTTGAAGATCACACAATTCTGCAGAATCTCACACACGGCAGCCCCCTTATGCTGGTAAGCAGCCTTGAGTATGGCTATTGTCTCATTGTTATCGCTGGCAACGCTACGTGCGAAGAAGTTGCCGCGAGCACCGAAACAGAGTTCAGCGGGGCGGAACGGATCTTCCGTTGTACCAAAGGGACTCGACTTAGAGACGAACCCACGAGGACTAGTTGGGGAGTATTGCCCCTTCGTGAGACCATAGATGCGGTTGTTCAACAGAATCATATTCAGGTCGATATTGCGTCGCATGGCATGGATGAAGTGGTTACCACCAATGGCAAGAGCGTCACCATCGCCCGATACCTGCCAAATGGTAAGGTTCGGATTGGTTACCTTTGCACCCGTAGAGATGGCTGCGGCACGACCGTGAATGGTCTGCATGGCGTAGGTATTAGCGTAATAGGGTAATCGACTTGAGCACCCGATACCACTGATAACAGCAGTTTCATAAGGTGGAACACCTAGTTCTGCCATTGCTTTCTGCAAGCTGGCAAGGAAGAAGTGGTCGCCACATCCGGGGCACCAGCGTGGTTGTCCCTTCTTAAAGTCTTGTGCTGTATATTGGTTCATAATCTGTTTAGAATTTAAAGAAGTTATGTTTAGGGGTCTTACTGCAATATCTTTGTATAGAACGTGCCACTCTCTTCCTTTGGTAATGGAGCCTTAAGGAGTTTCTCAAACGTTGCAACTAATTCCGTAACAACGAAAGGCTGTCCCTTTACTTGGTTGTACTGATAAGGAGCGAAATGGTTGATACGAATACGTAGAAGGGCTGCTAACTGACCAAGATTCTGTTCGGCAACCACCACCTTCTTGTATCTTCCCAGTACCTCTGCCGTATTCTTTGGCAAAGGGTTGATGTACTTGAATTGTGCCAAGGCTACCTTATTACCCTTACGACGCAACTCTTCCATTGCAGAATACAAGTGACCATAGCTACTACCAAAGCCTACTATGAGCAAGTCAGCGTCTTTCTCATCACCAAGCACCTGTAAATCGGGCACAGGAATACGTGCCACTTTATCCCAACGAAGCCTATCCATCTTATCATGATTCTCTGGATCGGTGGAGATACTACCCGTTTCTCCATCCTTCTCCAATCCTCCTAGGATGTGTGTATAGCCCTCTGTGCCTGGTATCGCCCAGTAACGTGCGAGCGTCTCTGGGTCACGCTTGTAAGGAGTGTACTTATACTTCTGTTCCTCTGTAGCATAATGTGGATGAATCTCGGGCAACTCTTCGATGTCAGGTAACTTCCACGCAGAAGAGCCGTTAGCAATGAATGCATCGGTCAAGAGCACTACTGGCGTCATATGTTCCAATGCTATCTTACATGCGTGATACGCTGCATCGAAGCAATCAGTGGGACTTGTGGCTGCAATAACAGGCATTGGGCTTTCACCGTTACGCCCATAAAGCACCTGTAAGAGGTCGGTCTGCTCACTCTTAGTTGGTAAGCCGGTAGACGGACCACCACGCTGTACATCAATGATTACCAATGGTAGCTCATCAATAAGGGCTAGATTTATTGCCTCACTCTTTAGACAGATACCCGGACCAGAGGTTGATGTAGCAGCTAAAGCACCAGCAAAAGCAGCACCGATAGCCGATGCGCAACCTGCAATTTCGTCTTCGCATTGCACTGTTGTGACGCCCATTGACTTGTGTTTAGCCAATTCGTGGAGGATATCTGTTGCTGGAGTGATAGGATAAGAACCCAAGAATAAACGCAAGCCAGCCTTCTCTGCTGCTGCCATCAAGCCGTAGGCAGTCGCCTTGTTACCCGTGATATCCATATAGCGACCTGCTTCCTTCACCTTAGACTCTATGCGGTAAGTGTTCGGAACAGACGCATGTACGTTGTGACCATAGTCATATCCAGCTCTTACAACACGTTTATTGGCTTCGGCAACAGCTGGTTTCTTCTTGAACTTAGCCTCTAGGAAACTATCTACTAAGCTCAAATCACGATTGAAAAGCCAGCAGACAAGTCCCAAAGCAAACATATTGCGGCACTTTAACATGGACTTATTATCCATGCCAGTATCAGCCAGACACTCCTTCACCATCTTTGTTATAGGGCAAGCAACCACTCTATCGGGGTCGATACCCATCTCACCTAGATAGTCATCACTGCGGAACTCTGCCTTTTGGAGGTCTTTCGCACCAAAGGAATCGGTGTCAATAATGATGGTTCCATTCGGTTTGCAATGCCTGTACTGCATCTTCAGTGCTGCTGCATTCATGGCTACGAGCACATCACAACGGTCTCCCGGCGTATATACCTTGCCTGCACCAACATGCACCTGAAAGCCACTCACACCCGTTAACGAGCCTTGCGGGGCACGGATATCAGCTGGATAATCAGGGAACGTAGACACTCCATTACCCACAGTTGCAGATATTGTTGTGAAGATGTTACCGGCTAACTGCATTCCATCCCCCGAATCCCCGGAGAAGTGAACGACCACATTATCAAGCTCTTTAACTTCGATTTGTTCTTCCATAGATTATTTCCTTTTGTTTATGTTAGTTTTATCTCTTTGGTAAACACGTATCCAATCTATCTCCATTTGGTATGTATGAGTAGTATCAACGGGCTTTGCCCAAGAACCGTCACCCACTGATTGGTTAAGTATCAGATAGAAATCGGACTTGTCAAAAGGCCATTGTTCTGGATTATCTGGCTCTTTCTTGTATTGAATATCAGGCAACGTGCCATCTGGCTGATTAAATTCATCATTAAAGATAAGCTTATATTCCGAGCCAGGGGATAAGCGACCAGTTGTCGAAGTAGGCGTATCCTTTCCTCGACTTGACAGCTGCGCAAAGACGTTCAACACGGATAATACCATTAGAAGTAAGACCACCGTGCGGCGCTTGTTCTCCTTATCTAACATGGTTTTTAGTTGCTCTTTCTGTTTACGTTAGTATATCTAAGGGCAAAAGTGCGAAATATTATCGAGAAAACAAAATGTTTTTCAAAGAAAAACACATTATTTACGAACATCGCTATTAGAATGAGTTTCCATAGCACATAGGGCTGACAAATTCCCTTACAGGAAGTCATGTCAACCCTAAGATTTACTTACTTTAAATCGAGCTTACTTCAGAACGAATCCGTAAGAGACGTAGAACACTGCCTTATCTTTGTTTAGGTCGCTACGATAGTCATTGTATCTAACGCCTAAACCAAGCTCTGAACGAATGCTACCGCTACTTTTCCTAACGTAAATTCCACCTTGATAATACATGTAGCCGCGGTTATGTCCACCACCAATGGTGTGCCCTACGCTTACTCGAGGCTGTACGAGCAGACTAAATACATTACCAGATGCAATAGAAATCTTACCTATATCATATCCTACTTGCCCACCAAAGGTGGTGAGTAAATCGTGTGTCTTAATCCCTTGAGACTTCATTAAGGTAACGGCTTCTTCGACTCTCAAGCCCGCAGAAAGCCTCTTCGTAACATCATAAGTGGCAGAGATATGAGGGGTTACAATCTTATATGACTTACCACCTAAGCCCAAATCTGTGGCGAAAGTCACGTTAAACTTACTCGTTTGAGCATGACTAACACTTACGCAAGTAGCCAATAGTACAAGCATTAAAAGGATTGTCTTTTTCATAAGCCAAGCTGTTTAAATGTATACAAAGATTAGTTATCTATTTTAGATATTAGTATTGTTTGCAAATATAGATATTATTTCTTTTACTTGCAACTCATGTTAGGTATTTCTTTAAAACACATGTCTTCATTAATAGCAATCACGAGGCTAAAAAGAAAGAGAGGCTTTCCTCCATTGAAGGAAAGCCTCTCTTCATAGCAAGGAGACGCTCTTCTCACATCAAAGAAACGCCCTCTTCATTTGTAAATAATACTATTTACTCCCCCATCCATTCGACAATGAGCCTTGGAGAGGAGGCTTTTTATATCTCTTGCATATCATGCAACTTCTTATAATAACCATTCATCTCCATCAGTTCGTCATGCGTTCCTCGCTCTACAATCTCGCCCTCGTGCATCACACATATCTCATCAGAATTCTTGATCGTAGATAGTCGGTGCGCCACAGCAATGGTCGTTCTCGTTCGCATCAACTTATAGAGAGCATCTTGGACAAGGCGTTCGCTCTCTGTATCCAACGCCGACGTAGCCTCATCGAGGATAAGAATTGGAGGATTCTTGAGTATAGCGCGTGCTATACTCACACGTTGGCGCTGACCACCCGAGAGCCTTCCTCCACGATCACCGATGTTTGTGTCGTAACCTTTCTCACTATGCGTGATGAAGTCATGGGCGTTAGCTATCTTCGCAGCATCCTCTATTGCCTCATCAGAAGCAGTCACTCCGAAGGAGATGTTGTTCTTAAAACTATCGTTGAAGAGGATTGCCTCTTGGTTTACATTACCTATCAACTGGCGTAAGTCATGCACTCCTAAATCCTTCACGTTGATTCCGTCAATGAGAATCTCACCTTTCTGAACATCATAATAACGTGGTATAAGGTCTAAGAGAGTGGACTTTCCGCTACCACTCTGCCCCACCAAGGCTATGGTCTTGCCCTTTGGAATCACCAAGTTGATGTCCTTCAATACCCAATGTAAGACTGGATTGCCGTCTTTATCCTTCTCATCTGTATAAGCAAAGCTAACATTTCGGAACTCAATCTCATGCTCGAATGATTTGAGATGGACTGGTTTTTCACAGTCCTTGATGTCTACCTCCGCTTTAAGAATCTTATCCACACGTTCCATGGAAGCAAGTCCTTTAGGGATATTATAGCCTGCACGAGAGAATTCCTTCAGTGGATTAAGGATGCTATAAAGAATTACAAGATAGTAAATAAAGGTTGGTCCGCTGATAATTGGGTACTGCCCGAGTACCAAAGTACCACCAAACCAGAGTACAACAACAATCATCACTGTTCCTAAGAACTCACTCATCGGGTGCGCCAGTTGCTGACGAATGTTCACACGCATGATGTCGTTGCGGTAAGAAGTATTCACTTTGTTGAAGCGTTCATTCATAAGTGCTTCGGCACAAAAGGCTTTGATGACCCTTAAACCGCCCAGTGTCTCTTCAACCTGGCTCATGGTATCACTCCAAAGACCCTGTGCTGTAATGCTATTCTGCTTTAGTTTACGTCCAACAAAGCCCATGAACCATCCAAAGATAGGGACAAAAAGAAGAGTGAAGAGCGTTAACTGCCAGGATATTATTAATAAGGTGGTAAAGTAAATGACGATAAGTACAGGGTTCTTAAATAACATGTCGATAGAAGACATGATGGAGTTGTCTATCTCCTGCACGTCTCCACTCATCCTTGCGATTATGTCTCCCTTACGTTCCTCACTAAAGAAGCCAAGTGAAAGAGAGGTTATCTTCTGATAGAGTTGATTACGTATGTCACGTACAACTCCTGTACGAATTGGAATGATAGAAGCCGATGATAAGAAGTAAGCACCCGTCTTTAAGAAGGTCATGAAAGCAAGTATCAGACCTATAATTAATAATGTGGTAGTTGGTCCAACACTGGTTATAAAGATCTGTGTATAGTAATCAGCATTATTGGACAGAACCTCCTTTATTGACCCAGCATCCCATGACATGTAGTGCGTTGCACCTGTTCCTGCATCCACCTTAAACAATATTTGGAGCAAAGGAATCAGTGTTGCAAAGGAAAAGATATTGAGTATTGCCGATAAGATGTTGAATATTATCGACAAGAAAAGATACTTCTTATAAGGTGGAACGAACCTCCGTAATACGTGTAGAAACTCTCTCATAAGCTCATAGTTTATGCTTCATCAACACCATGATCAAACAGATATTCAGGTGAAACATCAGCACCATTAGCCCAAAAGATTGTACCATCAAGTCCAAACTGAATGAATTTGCTCTTGTCCTTCAGCTCTTCAAAGGCGGGATAACTTAACAATGGAGTTAGATCCACACGTTTCTTCTTACCGTTGTTGAATAGACATAGAAGGCTGTAATCCCCTAAGTATTCAACATTTGTTATATTTAGTATCATCCTTCTTATCGATTTATCTTGTTTATCTTCTCACCTCTTTGAGCCTTATCCCATATCAACATCAATTCTTCCTCATGCTCGTCAATGAAAGTATTGATAAGTTTAATGACACGAGAACTAGTCTTTCCTTCTATCAACCTATCCCTTATTGTGATCGTAAACTCACCATCACCACTCTTTACATGGATATGTGGGGGATTATGATCAAAGCCGTAGATATAAATAGATATACCCTGTAAGATAAAGACTGCACCCATAATTTATCCTTTGCAAATATAGTTATTAAAAGCAAAACAACAAACTATTTCTGTGGTTTTGTACATATATATTAGTTTTGTTTACACCTCTTCACCAAATAAGGTAGCGCTAGTTGAACCTGTTATACGTACTCGAACGAACTCACCGATGTGATGATTACCACGTGCAATAACGACTGCTTTGTTTTGAGGAGTGCGTCCCATAAGTTGCTCGCGACTTCGTTTTCCAAAGCGTTCGATGAGGATTTCAAACTCTTTCCCCTCATCCTTCTTGTTCTGTTCAGCAGAGATTTCGGTCTGAAGGCGTATCAATTCATTCAAACGACGAATCTTCTCATCTTCTGAAACATTGTCAGGAAGGTGCTTAGCAGCGTATGTTCCTGGGCGTTCTGAGTATTTAAACATAAAGGCGGAATCGAATCCAACCTCACGCATTAACGACAAGGTCTCTTGATAATCAGCCTCTGTTTCATCGTGATAACCGATGAAAATGTCTGTTGTTAACCCACAATCAGGAATGAGACGACGTATTGCCTCTATATTACTTAAGTAGTCTTCACGAGTGTACTTACGATTCATTAACCTCAAGACTTTATTGCTTCCACTCTGTGCGGGGAAGTGTATATGATTACAGAGGTTCGGTTCCGACGCTACTGCCTCGATAATATCTACGGTCATATCTTCTGGGTTAGAAGTAGTGAAGCGAACGCGCATGTCTGGCACACTTTGAGCCACTTTACGCAAGAGTTCTGCGAATGATGTACCATTTTCGGGGCGTTTCCCATTAGGTAACAGACCATAGGAATTAACGTTCTGACCCAATAAAGTCACCTCTTTAAAACCCTTATCATGCAAGTCTTTAACCTCCTTCAAGATACTATCCACATCACGAGAACGCTCTCTACCACGCGTGAATGGAACGATACAATAGTGACAGAAATTGTTGCAACCACGCATGATGCTGACAAATCCCGATACACGGTTTCCACCGAAGCGTTGCGGTATTACGTCTCGATAAGTCTCTGTTGTTGATAGTTCAATATCTAATGCATTGTTACCATTCTCGCATTGCGCAATCATGTCGGGGAGGTTTAGATAAGAGTCAGGACCGCATACTAAGTTAGCAAAATGGTTCTGAATAAGATCGTCCCTAACGCGTTCTGCCATACATCCCAATACACCCAGAATGAGCTTGCGACCCTTCTTCTGCTCTGCATGTAAGGTGTCCAAGCGATGGTAAATCTTGTTTTCTGCATTCTCACGAACCGAGCATGTGTTCAAGAAGATAGCGTCTGCTTCATCTTCATTATCGCATACATCGTACCCAGCCATCTTCATTACAGAGGCAACCACTTCAGAGTCTGCCACGTTCATCTGGCATCCGTACGTCTCAATATATAGTTTTTTCATACCTTTCTAACCGATAAAAATCAGCTTGCAAAGATACTAAAAAGATTGTAGATAGTCGAAGAACAGCCTGACTATTTGACCTTTAGAACCGACGAGAATAGGCTTTTTACAAAAGTTACAAAGTCCTTTACGCCCTTTATCGGATATTTTCTGTACCTTTGCAAAGTGATTATTCTCAGTAAAAGAGATTACTTTATAAGGAGTTGCTCATCAGTATCTACATAACACCTTAGCGAGGTATTACATAAAAGGAAACAAACACCTTACTAACTGATAGCACCCAGTTCAAGATAATAAACATAAATGGATAAGAATATAAACGACTTTGAAATAATGGCACCCGTTGGCTCTCGTGAGTCATTGGCGGCTGCTATACATGCTGGAGCAAACTCTGTTTACTTCGGAATAGGTAAGTTGAACATGCGTTCCCACTCTGCTAATCACTTCACAATAGACGACCTTAAGGAGATAGCAGAGACTTGCAACGCACAGAACATCAAGACTTATCTAACTGTAAACACGGTTATCTATGGTGAAGACATTACAACGATGCACGAGATTATAGACGCTGCTAAGGATGCAAATATCACTGCCGTCATAGCAAGCGATGTAGCTGTAATGATGTACTGTAGGCAAGTTGGCGTTGAAGTCCACCTCTCCACCCAATTGAATATATCAAATATTGATGCCTTAAAGTTCTATGCGCAATTTGCAGATGTAGCCGTTTTGGCACGCGAACTGAACATGGATCAGGTAAAGGAGATACACGAACAGATTATAAAACAGAACATCTGTGGTCCTAAAGGACAGCCTATTCGCATAGAGATGTTCTGTCATGGAGCCTTCTGCATGGCTATCTCTGGCAAGTGTTATATGAGTCTTCACGATGCCAACAGATCGGCTAATCGTGGTGAATGTGTGCAGATTTGCCGTCGTAGTTATACTGTGACTGATAACGAAACAGGCAACCAGTTGGAGATAGACAATAAGTATATAATGAGTCCAAAAGACCTTAAGAGCGTTCGATTCATCGATAAGATGATGGATGCTGGAGTACGTGTCTTCAAGATAGAAGGTCGTGCTCGTGGACCCGAATATGTACACACTGTGGTGTCATGTTATAAGGAAGCAATGCAGAGTGTATTGGATGGAACCTTCACAGAAGAGAAGAAAGACAAGTGGGACGAACGCTTATCTACAGTCTTCAATCGCGGTTTCTGGGATGGCTACTATCAGGGTCAGAAGATGGGAGAATGGACCAAGGAATATGGTAACAAAGCAACTGAAAAGAAGCTTCTCATCGGTAAGGTGATGAAGTACTTCTCGCGTCTTGGCGTTGCAGAAATAGCCGTTGAAGCCAACACCTTCGCAAAGGGTGACAAGCTACTCATCACTGGTAACACCACTGGAGCTATGTTCCTCAATGCTGAAGAGATACGTTATGACCTCAAACCAGTGGATGTTGCAGAGCAAGGATGGCGTGTTTCTATCCCCGTACCAGATAAGGTTAGACCGAATGATAAGCTGTTTAAACTAATCAAGAGTGCCAAGAATTAAGGAATGAAAGGGCGTTAAGACAAATGTTCTTGATGGTACATTAAGGATATACAAGGCTACAATACCGATTCTTGGTATAGTAGATTGAAACACATCAAGCCGCTTTACACTTGTCTTAACTCCCTTTTCTCCTTCACTCCTACCACTCCTTTAAATAAAAGAAACTATGACAATAAACGAAGCGCAAGATGCAGTAATAGAAGAGTTCAGCGACTTCTCCGATTGGATGGACAAGTATCAGATGTTGATCGACCTAGGTAATGACCTTGAACCATTGGCTGAACAGTATAAAAACGAGCAGAATCTCATAGACGGATGTCAAAGTCGTGTATGGCTCCAATGCGATAATGTCGATGGCAAACTGGTGTTTACAGCTGATTCAGATGCGCTTATCACGAAAGGTATTATCGCTCTTTTGATTCGCGTTCTAAGTCATCATACCGCACAAGAGATTATAGATTCCGACCTATACTTCATTGATAAGATAGGCTTGAGACAGCATCTTTCACCTACAAGAAGCAATGGTTTGCTGTCAATGGTTACTAAGATCAAAGCCTATGCGGTTGCTTTTAGTATGAAATAAATGCGCAAGTTACGTACAATAGAGATGAGTCGGCTCTCCATTGAGGAGTTTAAAGAAGCCGAGAAGTTGCCTCTCATCGTCGTTCTGGACGATGTGCGGTCATTATATAATGTAGGAAGTGTATTCCGTTCAGCCGATGCTTTTCGTATAGAAGCCATCTATCTATGTGGTATAACGGCTACTCCTCCTAATGCCGAGATACATAAGACGGCTTTAGGAGGCGAAGATTCGGTTGATTGGAAATACTTTGAACGGACAGAAGATGCCGTTGAAGATTTGCATAAAAAGGGTGTTTTCGTTTATAGCGTAGAGCAGGTTGAACATTCAACAAAGCTCCATACGCTCAATCTCAATGCTGAATCGACTACAAACAACAGCCATTATGCCATCATCATGGGCAATGAGGTGAAGGGCGTAAAACAATCTGTTGTTGACATGAGTGATGCTTGCTTGGAGATACCACAGTTCGGAACGAAGCACTCTCTGAATGTTAGTGTGACCGCAGGAATCGTTATCTGGGAGTTTGCAAAGCAACTCTTTACTAAGTAATAAGCCTCATCTATCCAACAAACGACGCTCATCAATAATACTGATAAGCGTCGTTTGTTGTTATTTTTAGTCTGTTTTTATTCTATTATTAAACTATTTTATTCTGCTTTTTAATCTATTTTTAATCTCAAGGAAAAGTTTTCTCCATGATAAAGAAGCTTTTCGAAGTAGATAACTATAGGTTAGTTCCCACCAAGGCAATGGTCTTCATATAGACATAAGGCTCACTCAAGAACATGAAACCATGGTAAGGATTGTCCGTGCCCCAGCTATTTTTGCAAAGAAAGAAGCGTTTACCATGCTGGTCATGGGCTATTCCAACGATCTCCATACAATGGTCGTCAGTTGTTTGAAAGTGCTCAAACGCTTCCTGTCTATCCTTTTCTGTCCATTGCCGAGCCTCATCATCCAACATTGCATATCCATGTTCAAAGGAGAAGAGAGGCTCTGAGACGTCACCTTCCCAGCACACGGGATGCCCTTTCTTCAGGCTATTTACAATGCAGGGGATGATGTCTTTTGCTGTAATATTTAGGAAAGTATCGTGGAAATAATTATCTGGAACTTCTAAAGGAAAGCTCTCATGTAATGGATGATGTAGGAAACTCGTTACCGCTGTGTACTCTTCTGGCATACAAACACTGCGTGCAAACTCATAAGGAGTGTATCGCACACCAAACATAAAGACCTGTTTAGGTAAAGTTCCGATACTCTTATCCAAGAGTTCGTCAACCTTCTTCGAACGATCAAGACGCCTACAAAGGACATTATAGTCCATATCTGGCTCACTATGATAGGCATCATAATGCTGTAAACCATAGGTTTTGATGAGGTCAAGTGTCATTGTACTCATACCACGAGTGGTGATGGGTCGCTCTAAACGAGCCACTCTCTGCGGTAGAAATTGGCGTCTTCTAGCCTGCTCATATAGATACATTCGAGCCACATAATCGGCACTTAGGTTGACAGAATCACCTTGTATGATATGCTCTGACTCAATCGTTGCAAGCATGGCATAGACCCAACAAAGTGAACTGGAGCCTTGATTCTTCACGGGGGAAGTAGGAAGTAAGAGGTCAATGGTGAACTTCTCCTTTGGAAAACTACGTTTTTTTGCCCCTTGCGAACAACTGATAATAAGCAAGGGAAGCATGAATAAATAAAAAATTTTCCTCATTTTACATTTCAATTATTGGTAGTCTGGTGCCTTAGTATTCTATCATCTTTTCCCAAGCAGCAACTACTTCCTTATCTAAAGGAGGGACAGAAGCGGGAATAGAGAACGTCCATACATGGTTTTTCTCCTTCTTTATCTGTTTTAGTTCAGCCTCTGTTATCGTCATTCTATCCGATACATAGAACTCACTCCATATATCAATACGATCGTCAACATCCTCTCCTCGATAACGAGCAAAGAAGGTTTGATGCTTTTGGAAGGCGTTAAGAGCATAATTAGAAAGGTAAGTTTCGCTCTCATCAAATTGTGTCATACGAGCCACGATACCATACATACGCAACTGACTCATGTCTATTTCATGGTTAGGTTGCCCTACTAACTCATCCATCTCGATAGTTGTCAGCAATTCAGTCTGCCCTTTTATCTTCTGTTTGTCATGCGTTATTTTACCGCACTTATCCGCCCATCGATACACATCTCCATTGTTCCTCGTTGAATACTCTTCGCTATTTATACTCTCAATAAGCGTTTGTCGCTCTAAATTTGGCAGTGACATCCGCACGAAGGTATCGTCGCCATTGGCTTTCGGAGCCTTTCGACGACGTTCACCAAGGAACTTTCGATCAATAAAAGGGGACTTCTTTTTATTGTCAGAGCTACCTGCAATGGAGTCAGATACAGGTATATAAAACTCCATCATACCATCTACAAAATAAGAGAGCATGCTATTTGTCGCCTGATAAACACGATAATAACCCTTTAAACGGGTGTATTTCTGCTCTTGCGCATGCGCTATTAGAACAAAGAAAACGCCGAGTAAGAGTAGAAATAGTCGTTTGTTACACATAAAATAGAATCATTTTTCAGTCTTAATTCATAATTCATCATTCAAAATCCATCATTATGCTTACCATTGTTAAGCCCTCATTAAATTGAAAGTGACCCCACAATGTAGGGACAGACGCCCTCGTCTGGAAACCCAACCCAGCCTCCCCTAAGGGGAGGAGTGCCTAATGGGAGCCAGTTTAGATTGATCTTTTCTTATCAAGATGATGCCTCAAAAGTAGGGACAGACGCCCTCGTCTGTCCGCCGTTATACCCTAATTTATTAACAAGAAACCATCCGTTTGGCGGACAGACGAGGGAGTCTGTCCCTACTTTGTGGTGCTACATCCAACAGAACTAACAACTTGTCTACTCGTCAACCTGTCCCCTTGTCAACTCTATCTAACAACTTGTCTACCCGTTAACTCGCATACTCGTCAACTCTATCTAACAACTTGTCTACCCGTCAACTCGTGTACTCGTCAACTCTACCTAATCATAATTTTGAATTAGAGAAAGCCTTATCTTCTCCGCCTTCTTTCCTTCTTCTTCTTATCTTTTGGTTGCTCTTTCACAGGTTGTTGGGGCGTCTTCACAGGTCGACCATCATCTAGTGTGAAGTCGAGCTGTTTGCGTTCTAGGTTCGCTTTAGCCACCTTTATGCGGATAGGATCACCCAGTTGATAAACGTGATGACGGCGTCGCCCTACTAGACAATAGTTCTTTTCATCGAAGTCGTAATAGTCATCATCAAGGTCACGCATTGGTATCATGCCTTCGCAATGGTTCTCATCTATCTCTGCATAGATACCGAAGCTCTGGATACCTGATATATGTGCATCGTAACACTCACCGATGTGTTCGCCCATAAACTCAACCATCTTATACTTGATGGAGTCGCGTTCTGCATTCTGCGCAACCAATTCCATATCCGAACAATGCTCACACAACTCTTCATAGTGATCCTTGTTTGCAGAACGACCACCATTCTGGTAACGTGTTATCAAGCGATGCACCATGGTGTCGGGATAGCGACGAATAGGCGAAGTAAAGTGTGTGTAGTAATCAAAAGCTAGTCCGAAGTGCCCAATGTTATGCGTTGTGTACTTCGCTTTCATCATCGATCGCAGAGCAATCGTTTGTATCACCTTCTCTTCGCGAGTACCTTGTACCTCATCCATGAGCTTGTTCAACGCACGAGCTGTAGCCCCCTTCGTACTCGAAGACTTAAGTTTATAACCGAACTTAGCGCTGAATTCACGTAGATTCTCAAACTTCTGAGGGTCTGGATTATCGTGAACTCGATAAGGGAGAGTCTTTGCTTTCTTGCCTTTAACGGTCTTTCCAATGCTTTCCGCTACTGTTTTATTAGCAAAGAGCATAAATTCTTCTATCAACTTGTTGGCATCTTTCGATCGTTTGAAGTAACAACGGAGCGGCTTACCAGTGTTATCTACATCGAAATGGAGCTCTTCTGAATCGAACTTAACGCTTCCGCCCTTGAAACGACGTGCTCTAAGAAGTTTTGCCAAGCGGTCTAGTGTAATGATCTCTTCGGCATATTCGCCCTTATAACCATCCTTTCCTGGCTTTGGGGCAGGCTCTCCTGTACCATCAACAACACCATTATCTTCCAGTAACTGCTGTGCCTCTTCATAAGCGTAACGCCTATTCGACTTGATAACGGTGTGTACAATGCGGTAAGCCTTTACATTTGCGTCATCATCAAGATTGAAGATACAACTGAAGGCGAGCTTCTCCTCATTGGGACGCAACGAACAAATGAAATTGCAAAGACGCTCTGGAAGCATTGGAATAGTGCGATCCACAAGATAAACAGAGGTCGCTCTCTGCTGTGCCTCACGGTCAATTATGTCGCCTTCTTTGACATAATGCGATACATCTGCTATATGTACACCAACTTCCCAAAGCCCTTCCTTCTCTAGTCTTCGTATAGAGAGAGCATCGTCAAAGTCCTTTGCATCCTTTGGATCTATCGTACAAGTCCACACGTCACGGAAGTCTTCTCGCTCCTTAAAGTCCTGCTCTGTGATCTCAGCACTTATCTTTTCGGCAGCATCCTCGACGCGTTTAGGATACTTATAAGGCAATCCGTATTGTGCAAGAATGGTGTTCATCTCAACGTCATTATCACCAGCTGCACCCAAGACATCGACTACCTCGCCCATAAGGTTCTTGTGGTTTGCGTCAGGCCATTGTGTTATCTTCACCAAAGCACGGTCACCTGTAGTTCCACCACGCAACTTCTTCTTAGGAATTAGTATGTCATGGATAAAGAGATTCTCCTGAGTTACAAGGAAGGCAATGTCCTTCTCCACTCTTAACTTGCCTACGAAGGTGTCTTTCTTGCGCTGCAATATCTCGATGACCATCGCCTCTTTAATATGATTCTGGCGTCTTGCCATGTACTGCACTTTGACATGATCGCCATTTAAAGCAGCCATTGAGTTACGTTCGGAGACGAAGACTGGAGTGCCACCATCGTCTGGTTGAAAGGTATTCTTTCCATTAGCTTTGCGAATGAAAGTACCTTCTTGCACCTGTCCCTTTGTATTGAGAGTATAGGCACTATCGCCTACCTTTGCAAGAAAGTCATCCCATGCCATCTCTTCCATCACATCAATTGCTAACATCTTAGCCGGATGTGTCTTTAACTTCAAAGCACGGAATATCTCTTTAAAACTATATGTTTCGTTAGGTTGCGACTGAAAGAAAGAAGTCAACTGTTCAGCTAGTTGCTTCTTAGTTAATCGCTTTCCACCTTTCTTATCTTTCGTCATAAATAATGGAATTAGTATGTTTATATATTCGACAAAGTAACGAAAAAGTTTGTATCTTTGCAAACGTTTGCTAAGATATTTTCGATGAATAAGATATTAATAACAGGTGCTTCGGGCTTCATTGGGTCATTTATAGTGGAAGAGGCAATACGTCAAGGATATGAAACCTGGGCCGCCGTGCGTCGCTCGTCATCGAGAGAGTATTTAAGAGATGAGCGCATTCATTTCATAGAACTAGACTTTTCTTCTGTCGATAAATTGACAGAACAGCTTGCAGGGCACGCCTTCGACTATGTTGTTCACGCTGCTGGTGTGACGAAGTGTTTGCATAAAGCAGACTTCTTCCGCATCAATACGGATGGAACTAACAATCTCGTGAAGGCACTTCAGGCTACTCAACCATCACTGAAACGCTTTGTCTTCATTTCAAGTCTTAGTATCTTTGGAGCTATCAGAGAACAACAACCTTACAAGGAGATTGAACCTACGGACACTCCAAAGCCTAACACGGCATACGGACAAAGCAAGTTAAAGGCCGAAGCAATGCTCCCCGACGACTTTCCTTATATTATCCTGCGCCCAACAGGGGTATATGGTCCGAGAGAGAAGGATTACTTCTTGATGGCAAAGAGTATCAAGGGGCACTCCGACTTTGCTGTTGGTTACAAGCAACAGGACATCACCTTCGTCTATGTAAGGGATGTTGTGCAGGCTGTCTTCCTATCGCTTGAGCACGGGAAGGCTGGATGTGCATACTTCCTAAGCGATGGTAAGGTTTATCAAAGCACCACTTTCAGCGACTTGATACATGAGGAACTGGGCAAACCATGGTGGATTCGCATTACTGCTCCTATCTGGTTACTGCGCATTGTCACCTTCTTTGGCGACTTAATAGGGCATATCACGGGTAAAATATCGGCTCTTAACAATGATAAGTATCAGATTCTTAAACAGCGAAACTGGCGTTGTAACATCCAACCAGCTATCGACGAACTGGGTTATCAACCGAAGTATGACCTCAAGAGAGGGGTAAAGGAGACCATTGCATGGTATAAGAAAGAGGGTTGGCTATAGATTAGCTAATTATTATTAGGCTAATTGGGCGAATAAGCCTAATAGGGCTTATGGGGCTAATAAAACCAATAACAACAAACAATGAAACGATTCATAACAAACTTATTTAAGCTAGAGAAGAAACCTGTTAAGGGTCTTATGGCATACGAATGGGTAGTAATGGCCTACTTGGTATTGACACTTATCATCACATTCTTCATGTACACGAGTATCAATAACCCACAAGCTATGATCTACGGGCGCATCCGCATCGTTGCTCTCACGGCTGTTATGTGGCTTGTTTATCGCATTGCACCCTGTCGACTAACACGCTTCACACGTGTAGGAGTGCAAATGGCATTACTCGCATGGTGGTATCCTGATACTTACGAGATCAACCGCCACCTCCCAAACCTTGACCATTTAGCAGCTACATGGGAGCAATCTCTCTTCGGATGTCAGCCTGCTTTGCTCTTTGCAAAGGCTCTTCCGGGGCATATCTTCAGTGAGTTATTCGACATGGGATACGCTGCTTATTATCCAATGATAGCTGCAACCGCCGTTTACTACTTCGGTTGGCATTACAAGGAGTTCAATCGTGCCGCCTTCGTCATTCTCTCTTCGTTCTTTATCTATTATGTTATCTTCATCTTCCTACCAGTCGTTGGTCCTACATTCTACTATAAGGCGATAGGCTTACAACAAGCTGCTGCGGGCGTATTCCCCAACTTGCACGATTATTTCAACCATCATCAAGAGTGCTTACCAAGCCCCGGCTATACTGACGGCATATTCTATCACCTCGTTGAAGACGCTAAGGCGGCAGGCGAAAGACCAACAGCTGCGTTCCCGAGTTCGCATGTTGGCGTGAGCACAGTGTGTATGTTGCTCTTATGGCACGACCGCAACTATCGTCTCTTGGCTGTTCTTGCACCATTCTACATCCTCCTTTGTTGTGCAACTGTATATATTCAAGCACACTATCTCATCGATGCCATCGCTGGCTTCATCACTGCTTGTATCATCTTCGCCATCCTCATGAGACTTTCACGTAACATGATTACAAAAGAGTAAAGACGCTTGACTTAAACCCCTCCCAGCCTCCCCCAAGGGGAGGAGTGCCTAACGGGAGCAAACAATGAGAGGCTTTCTTCAAATTAAAGAAAGCCTTTCGTTGATATGAAGAAAGGCTCTTCTCACATCAAGGAAACGCCCTCTTCAAATGGCAAAGAGTATTCTTTAATTAACTACCATAGACTTATTCCCTCCTTTAAGAAGCTCAGCAAGAGGCTTTCTATTAGTATTCCAATCCGTTAGAAAGGCTTAGAAGACTTTTATACAAGGCTGTACAATCAATTATACAAGCGTGTACAATCAATTATACAGACGTGTATAATCAATTATACAGGTGTGTATAATCCCGTTAACAAAGTATCTTCTGGACGAGAGATATACTATCAAGCGAATAAAAGAGAGACTATCGAGTGATTCAAAGAGAGACTATTAAGGCAATGAAAGGGCTGTAACATCATTCGTGTTACAGCCCTTTATGATTTTAATTAACGCCCATTAGGGACATTAATAACAATAAACAAGCACGGAGAATTACATCCCGACACCCATTCCCATGCCGTTCATCTGCTGGTCGTTCTTCTTTTCTTGGAAGTCGTTAGTTATCTTTGTCTCATGACTCTGGTATTGCTTCTTGGTGTTACCGAAGTTCCATGTAAGTGTAAAGGATACCATCTGGGCAGGAATTGAGATGTTCATACGATTCTCAAAGTCGGCTCCATGACTATACTGCTTTATCTTTATCTTACCAGTGAATGGCACGAAATACATCAAACTCAAGTCGAGTTTATCCTTAATAAGGCTCTTTGATAGCGTTGTATTAAACATATTGAAGCCGCCGTTATAGCCTTGTAGAGAATACTTCTTCGTCATTCCACCCACGAACATACTCCATTTCAAATCCCAAGGGAAGGTTTGCTGCACACCGAGGAATGTAGTGGCTTGCCATCCATAGTTATGTGCATTGAGTTGTTCCGATCGAATATCTGCATAGTCAACATTGGCTGTTAGCATTAGTCGTGTCTTACTAGTTACAGCGTAATTCATAAATGAACTGAAGTTCGTCATACGACTTCTAACGATGTTGCCATACGTGGTATTCAGTATCGAACCATGCATGAATGAGTATTGTTCTATCTGATTATTGGCAAAGTTCTCACCGAGTGTTACGTTGATCATAAACTTCGGTGTGAAGGAGTTGAAGACTACTTTTATGTTGTGACTCTTCTCTACTTGCAAGTCAGGATTACCATAGCTATCAGCCGTCGGGTTGCTTATGTCGTGGTAAGGATTCAGATAACTGATACCCGGGCGACTGATTCGCATAGAATAGTTGACGCCTAAATTCATACCAGCTGATAGGTTGTAAGTGAGGCTGGCAGATGGTACTAAGTTGCCATAGTGCTTCTTGAAGTTGGCACCAGGACCTACTATGAACTTCACGTTCTCCCATGTATGCTCGTAACGAAGTCCCACCTTAGCACCTAACTTACCCATTGTTGCTGCATATTCAGCGTATTCGGCAAGGATGCTCTGCGTGTTCCTATAATTCACACTGTTGTTGGCATTGTAGACATTAGCACCACTTACGATGTCATAAAACTTCGAGTCGGAAGAGTTGCGACGTGCGATAAACTTCAAACCAGTGCTTAAGGTCTGTCCTTTCCCTATCGGTGTGGTATAGTCGACTTGCACTGTATGCTCCGTTCCATGCGTCTTCGCCTCTGAATAAAGATCCTTTAATCGAATCGTAACACCCGCTGGTAAGGGATCATAAACACGTAGGTTTGTGTTCTCGGCAGGCGTTGTTGAGAAGAGATAACTCAGTGTCAAACTACTTGTGCGAGCCTTATTAAAGAATCGCTGATAGTCTATGCTACCGTTAAAGGAGGTATTCTTATTCTTCATGGTCATCTCGTTACCATACGAGAAACCTGTTCCGTAAGGACCACCAGAGAAGGTTGTCATGGGGTGACCATCGTTCTTCATAGCGAAGGAAGTAAGTCCGATGGATGCACCAATATTGCTCATAGAGTCGAGCTCATAGCCCAGACTAAGGTTACCCATGGTGAATGGGATGTGAGTATTGCCCTTTTGACGATAGTCCATACGTGACCCATCACTCGCAGTACGGCTCATCTCTGTCACAGTACCTTTCGACTTTGCTGCGTTATACATGATGTTAGCACTATACGTCAGCTTTCCCTGCTGTCCACTAAGGAACCCAGACGACCGCCACCCCTTGTTTCCTGCAGAGATAGCAAGGTTTCCGTTATATCCATTCATATTAACGGCACTCTTGCCATTAACGCGGTTCATGATGATATTCAGCACTCCGCCTGTTCCTTCGGCATCATATTTAGCACCTGGATTGGTCACCACCTCTATTGATTTAACAGCCGAGGCGGGCATTGACTTGAATATTTGTGAGGGATTGGAAGAGAACATTACATTCGGTTTACCATCTACATAAACCTTGAAGGAAGACTGTCCATTGACCGAGATATTGTCTTGTCCATCCACAGTTACCATCGGAACCTTACGCAGCATGTCGAGTACTGTGTTCGTCTTAGCGTCGTTATCAGCCTGAACATCATACGACATCTTATCCGTTTCCATCTTAACAAGTGGCTTCTGAGCCACTACCTCCACACCTTTCAACTGCTTCGTATCATCTTGAACCAGCAACTGACCCAAGTCGATAACGCCTCCTGTAGCTGTAAGTTGCACCTTTCGGAGAACCTCCTTACGCCCCATAGCAGTGAAAGAAACCAAGAAGTTACCTTGTCCTGTTACCTGCTGAGAGAACTTACCATCAATAGATGTAACCGACATAGCCACTGGCTTGTCACTTTTCTTACCTTTATAAACACGAACAGTAGCGTAGGGTTCTCCCTCATGGGTCAATGAGTCGAGTAGAACTCCCGATATTGTTGAGGTCTGACCATGTACTGCTACAGACATAGTCAATAGTCCAAATGTTACAAATAACTTGTATTTTCTCATATTATTACGTACTAAACAATGCAAAGGTAACAATAAATCACATATAAGGCAAGTATTCCTTACCAAAATAATAACCAAAATCCCTGCCCATCAAGATGATAAGGCAGGGATGAATATAAGTTTAATAAGCTATAAGCTATTGCTCCTTACGCTTGCTTAATGAGCTGAATTGCAAAGCCACCACTCTTTGCCATGTGTAGTTTCAATACACTATCATGGTTCACAACAAGCTGTTCGATGGTCATTGGATAAGGGTTCTTATCATATTCGGCATCAGGTCCATCCTTATAGATAATAGCCTTATAAGTTGTACCTGGTGCTAGGAAGTCGAGTTTAAGACTGATGTCTCTAGCGTTCTCATCGGTCATTCCACCAACAAACCAGTCCTGGTTATCACGGTTCTGACGTGCAGTAACGATGTACTTACCAATCTCTGCCATCGGGATAACCGTCTTCTGCCAGTTAGAAGGCATTGCTTCAATGAAGGTGAAGGCTGGTTGATCCTTGTAATTCTCAATCTCGTCAGCAGCCATCTGCCATGGAGTGTAGATGACAACATACTCGGCAAGCTGCTTAGCAAGCGTTGTGTGTGGATGAGTATGCGCATAAACCTGTCCTTCGAGCTTGAAGATACCAGGCGTGAAGTCGATTGGTCCAGCTAATTGACGTGTGAATGGGAGCACACAAAGATGGTAAGGTGGGTTGCCACCAGCGCCATCCCAAGCATTCCACTCTTGTCCTCTCACACCCTCACTAGCGATGAGGTTGGGGTAAGTACGCTGTAGACCAGTTGGCATAGCAGGCTCATGATTGACCACCATGATGTGGTGTCGGGCTGCAGCCTCAATCACTTTGCGATAATGACGCACACCATATTGCGAGTGTTGAAGCTCCTTGTTGTCCATAACCTTATTCACATAGCCTGTCTTAATAGCCTTAATTCCCATCTTCTCATATAGAGAGAAGGCTGCTTCAAGCTGTTCCTCATAGTTCTTTGCAGCACCACCTGTCTCGTTATGAGCAATCAGTGAGACTCCTTTCGACAATGCGTACTTCTGCAAACCATCGAAGTCATAGTCTGGATAAGGCTTTGTGAAGTTGAATTTATCACCTTCCTTGCCCCAGTCGTTCTCCCATCCATAGTTCCAACCTTCGACTAGTACGCCCTTAAAACCATGCTCGGCAGCAAAGTCGATATAACGTTTTGTATTCTCAGTTGTGGCTCCATGCTTTGGACCAATACCCCATGTGGCATGTTGCATGTGGTAAGTCCACCACACACCAACGTACTTTCCTGTTGTAATCCACGATGTATCCTTAATCTTACAAGGGTCATTAAGGTTTAACATGACGCGGTTTGTTATCAAACCACCCACATGGTCTTCTACTGATAACATACGCCAAGGAGAGACGAAAGGTGCTTTTGCACGCACCAAGTCGCCATTTGACCATGGTACTAACTCTGCCTTCAATCGCACATAACCCTCTTTTGCCTCTATCGGCTTGACATTTAATGAAGAGTAATCGGTCAGATTCGCTTCATGTAACATCATATAAAGGTCTGGCTTAGCCTCTATTGTAACAGGTGTACACACCTTCTGCTTCTTACTCAATGGTGCTTTCGTCCAAAGTCCCTCATAGTAATCGGCATCAAAAGGCAATGTCCATGCCTCAGGGTCACCTTTGAAACAGAACTCTGTAAGCTCATCTGTGATAATGAAGTCGCTTAGGTTCTTCTGTTGTGGGAATACATAACGGAAGCCCATACCATCATCAAAGACACGGAAGACAATGGTCAGCTGGCGTTGAAGTCCTTTCTTCTGTGCTAACTTCATCGTCAATTCGTTATAATGATTGCGTACATCATCTTCTTCTCCCCATGGTTGATGCCACGTTTCATCCTTAGTTGCACGTGAGAAACCTATGAGTCGGAAGTCATTAGACAAGTCGCCATCCTTCAACTTCAACCCAAGTGCCGAACGAAGAAGTATCTCCTCTTTCCCACGATTCAATGAGTAATAAGGACGCCCCGCATTATCTACACCAGTCGTCAGCGTAATGTTACCTGATGGTGAACTCACCATTGCTTCCTGCTTAGCCACCATTGCCATTGGCAACAGCGATAAACAGACTGCTAAAATGAAGTGTTTTAAAATCTTAGTTTTCATTTATTGAGATATTAATTACCTTATCTTTTACTATTCAAAGTACCAATGATAGCCTTTGCTTCATCCATTTTCAGTTGTACAAGGGCATTATATGCTTCCTTAACCTTAGGATTGTTAGGTTCGGCAACACGTGCCTTATACCATTGATAGATAACTTCAAGGTCGGAAACTGTATACTTCACGCCTGTAAACTTCTGCAACATTTCGAGGTACTTGTAGCCATATTCCAATGTAGGCTCTATCGTTGTACCCTCTCCGTAATCGTTCCATGTACTAATCTGAAGATACTTTAACCCAGCGTTCTTGGCTGCATCTAGCTGGCGTTGGAACAACTTTCCACCCTCAGCATCGTATGTTGTATAACCATTACTGCCCTCACCTTCTTTATAATAGTCATGGAATCCAGGCATAGCACCACCCACAAAGCACTTATAGTTCTTAGCTATAGCATAGTTCGGATTGGCATTTACCCATGTATAAACGCCTTGCGCATTATCAGAATAGCTTGTATTATTAACGCTGCTGAGCTTTCCATCTAATACAAGGAACATCGGTTTTGTGGTCAAGATAGAAAAGACACGATACCAATCCTTCGGTGATTCCATCGTAATTGGACCAAAGTTAAGCAGAAGTGGACGCCCATCTACCTTCACATAACTATCATCCTTGAAGAATGTCTCTGCCAAATAGCGCATATCCTGACGAGCTGTTCCTACCCTATCAGACGCTCCGTCCAATGTACGGTCCTCATAGACGACACTCATCTTGAGCCCTGCTCGCTTCAAAGCACGGAACAATGCCTCTGTATTCGACTTGTGTTGAGCAATAGAATTATCGCTATTTACACCATACCAATCGACCATTACACCATCAAGACCTGCATATTTCATCAACAAACATTGATAGTCTAGCACTGCCTCATCGCCACTTGCATACGGACCAATCTGTGGATAATAGTGCGAAGCAATCTCTCTTTTATCATTACCAACCATCTTGTTAGGGTCACAATTCTTCATTGTCCAGTGATAACCCCACTTACCTGCATTCTGCGGATTGGACGTTGTTGTCTCAAACCATGGCATGTAATGAGCATAAACCTGCATACTATTAGTCTTCTGGACGGCTAATGGCATTACTTGATGCGCCTCTTGCCTTCCATCCACCTTCTTGGGTGCACCCTCATAACTATCTGCACAAGATGTAAATAAGAGTCCAGCAGTAGCTGCTAAAGTAAGTATTGACTTTAAATCCATATCTTTTTATTCATTATCCATTATGTAATAAGTAATACTGAGATACATTAAAAGTTATCCTGCCCCTCAACATGTATCGTTAAAAAGAGGAACAAAATTAAACAAAAAAATCGTTTTCTCTTATCTAAAAATAACTTTTAACTATCTCATAACGCCATTCTCTTAAATGCTTAAAACACTCTCTTATCATGGTTAAAACACTTGATTCTATCGCTAGAAACAACTGATTAAAAGAATAAAGAGATTGTTCTTACTAAGAAAATAATCTATTTTTGTATCCTTTTTAGTTTAATTTATTTCTATTTTTAATCTATTTTTTAATTACAAAGAAACTCTTTTCCATGATAAGGCAATAAGTTTAGACTCATTAATAAGCCTCATTACTCACAAAGAAGAGCCTTTATACGATGATAAAAAGCATGAAAAAGCTCCATTTATAAGTATATATTACGATAGAAAACCATCTTGCTTTTCATCCTTATTATATACTTATAATGGAGCTTTCAACGCTTTTTACTGTTGTGAACTATAACCTGGATTCTGCTTCAAATTAGGATTCTTGTTCAGTTCCTCTTGTGGGATAGGATAGATACCAGTGTGATGATCGGCTGGATCAGCTGGTTTCTCCCACCATGCCTGATAGTAAGTACCAAAGCGAATGTTGGTTGTTCGACGAAGATTCTCAAATACAAACTCATGCTTCCACTCGGTATCTAAGTCCTCAAGTGTCAATGTTGTAAGATCGTTGAGACCTGCACGTTTGCGAATCTGATTGATATATGTGAGGGCTGTTGGGGTATAGCCGAGGCGGAAATTACACTCTGCTTGCATCATTAAGATTTCTGCATAACGCATAAGAACCCAATCATTATCACGCTCCCAAGAGTCAGTTGCACTCCACTCATACTTATTTAAACGTGCACCAGCATTCTTTGCTGCATCGGTGAAATTGTCTATTTCTTCAGTATAGTTCAATGGTGAACCATCGTCCATCAATACTTCTGAACCATCTTTAGCACTATACTGCTGACCAATTAACAGACATTGGCGACGAACATCCTTCTCATCAAATGAAGAATAAAGCCCTGGCTGTGCACAAATACCATTACCACACCACTGGTAAACACCAGCTGGATCGAAGGCTAACTTCTGATTGTAATGATAAGTCATACTAGCTAAGTAGTTACCAACAGTACCTTGTTTATGGTCATAAGGAATAGAGAAGATAATTTCAGGAGACTTCTCATTTTGGATAGCGAAACTGGCTTTATAGTTAGGAGTTAAGCTATATCCTTGAACCTTACTACATGCATCCAAGCAGTCTTGCCAACGCGGAGTTCCTGTGTAAACTTCAGCATTTAGATAGAGACGAGCCAACAAGGTGTTAGCCACATTCTGCGTAAACTTAGCATAAGTAGTACCTGATGGAAGTATTGGAAGTATATCCTTAAGCTCCTTCTCTATAAATGCAAAGACATCCTTACGAGGTGAGTTTGCAGGCAACTCCTTCTGTGTGAAGTCGGTCACGATAGGCACATTTCCAAAACAATCAAGCAAGTTGTAGTAGTAATAAGCACGTAGACCGCGTAGCTCAGCCTCAACTTTTTGCTTGTCTTCAGTGCTTAATCCACTTTGTTCTACTTGATGAATAATAGCGTTAATCTTCGATACTCCGGTGAAGTTATAACGCCATACAGAAAGGATACCCGTGTTCTTTACGTCCCAATTATGACGCTGGAACTGCTGGTAACGACCGCCATCGAACCAGTCTGTACCACGTGTTGGAATACAAGCCTCATCGCTTGAACACTCCTGAGTAAAGAACACGTACTCACAAGTTGGATAACAGATAACACCTGCCCCTTCGGGTGTGTTAGCTCCATAACCACGTAATGTGGCATACGCACCACCGACTATAGTAGCCACTTCTGATGATGTCTTTCCATAGTTGTCTTGCGATACTTTATCATAAAGATGTTCGTTTAGATCGGTGCAAGAAGATAGTGCCAAGAGAAGACCTAAGCCTAAGCATGCCTTCTTAGGGAGCATATTTGATATATTGAAATTCAATCGTTTCATAATAGATAGAATCTTTTAAAGTTAGAATTTACGATGAACTTAGAAGCCAACGTTCAATCCGATAGAGAAAGTACGTGGTCGTGGATAACTATTGAAGAAGTCTATACCTGGTGAGTTAAGTACGTTGTCTGGTACACTAACCTCTGGATCAATACCCTTATAACCTGTTATACAGAAGAGATTCTCGCCTGTTACATAGAAACGTAGACGAGTGAGCCCTAGCTTCTTGAGGCTGTTCAATGGTAAAGAATAGCCCAATGTTATAGCTTGAAGACGGAAGAAATCACCCTTCTCTATGAAGTAATCAGAGAAAGTTGGATTATCAGTTATACCACTAGTCATGAAGTCGTCAAGTGTATTCTGTGATGGGAAACGTGTTGGATCATATAATACCATACGACTAACATTCAGTACTTTCTGTCCGAACATACCATAGGCAGCAACGCTAGCATCGAAGTTCTTCCATGTAGCATTTAGACTTAAACCAATATTCCACTTAGGCATTGCTGAACCAAGATAACCTTCCTTCACCTTACCATCAGCATCTTTTTCAAGCATATATTTGCCATCTTCAGAGATACCTTGGCAATGTGGTCCCCAGAAAGCACCAGCTGGATAACCTTCTTTAATTACTTGTGAATAGATGTTAGACATACCACGTACACTATGCAAAGGTCCTGCCTGCAAACCAACAGCTTGATATTGATCATTTGACAACTTGGTTATCTCTTGCTTATTATACGACAGAGACATATTTGCATCAAGTGTCCAATCCTTTGTACGAACAGCTTTGTAACCTAGAGTTAACTCAAATCCTTTGTTCACTAAGTCACCAACATTGGCTAACATAGTGCCAACGAGATATGGAGGTTGTGGTACTGGATAGGTCCAAAGAAGGTCTGATGTCTTCTTATAGTACAATTCTAAAGTACCATTCAACTTATTGAATACAGAGAAGTCAACACCTAGGTTCCATTGAGCAGTAGATTCCCACTTAAGATCAGGGTTAGGGTTTTGAATCTGTGTGTAGGAGTTCTTCCATGTATTAGTTGCTCCATCGTAATAAGCAGAACCTGCTGCAGAGAGGATAGAGAGCGACTTATATTCGCCAATACCATTCTGGTTACCAGTTACACCAAAGCCTGCACGAAGTTTCAAATTGTCTAACCATTCACGAGTAGATGCCATAAAAGGCTCTTCAGAGATACGCCATGCAAACGAAACAGAGGGGAATACACCCCATTTATGGTTCTCACCGAAACGTGAAGAACCATCACGACGTAAGGTTGCTGTAAGCATGTAACGATCAAGAAGACTATAATTAACACGTCCAAAGAACGATATTAGCTTAGAACCTCCTTTATAAGAACCAGCGTCACCTTGCCTATAATCACTACCAGCACCTAGGTTATTATAACCGAAAGCATCAGAGTCATAACCAGAACGAGTAGCACTGAAACCCTCATAGATATTATCAAGATAAGAGTAACCACCCATCAGATTTAAGTGGTGAATATCAGCAAACTTCTTATCATAAGTTAGGTAAAGTTCAAGCTGCTTATTGGTATAATCATCATAAAGACGTTGACCCCAACCTTTCTCACTCTGCCCTTCCATGCGCGCATAAGTTGGTTTATAAAGACCTGACTTAACGGAATTGAACTCATAAGAAGTATTCATTGTCGCAGAGAGACCATCGATAATCTGTAACTCAGCTTTCATATATCCAAGGAAGCGATGACGCTTTCGGTCCTCTGTACGATGATTATTTAATTCAACTGGATTCTCCGTGTTTGTACCATTCAATTGGGCGTAGGTTCCATCTGAATTATATACAGGGAACGTAGGTTGAAGATTAATCATTCGCTCGAATATTCGACTATCGATTGGATGCCAACTATCGAAGTTTGTATTGATACCTTCATCTAGTCTTAGATGTCCATTAAGCCCTGTTTGATATGCAGACAATGAACCTGCAAGCCTGTTCATAGTGTTAGTTTTGATTACACCTTCATTATTATTATAGGTGAAACTAGCACGATATCCATGATTCTTCTTCGATGATGAGAAGTTGATATTATGACTATGTGAGACAGCTGTACGCATTAATTCATCCTGCCAATCAGTGCTAGCTCCAAAGTCCAAAGCACTCATATTACCAGTAGAACGTACATAGCTTCGCCATTGATTAGCCGATAATACATCTAGTTTGCGAGCTGCTGAAGCAAAGGCAACATAGCCATTATATTGGATAGTATTTACTTCTGTATCTGTTCCCTGACGATTAGTTGTAATGATGATAACACCATTTGCACCACGAGAACCATATATTGCTGCCGCTGATGCATCCTTGAGAATGTCCATACTAACAATCTCTGATGATTGAACAGAGTTGATATCAACACCAGGAATACCATCAACTACAACCAAAGGACCATTGCTTGCAGACAAAGATGTACCGCCACGTAAGCGAATTGATGCTCCTGATTCTACAGCACCAGAACTTTGTACGATAGAAAGACCTGCTACTTTACCTTGTAATAATTGTTCTGTAGAGGTAATAACACCTTGTTTCATGTCCTTAGAACTAACAGATGCTATAGCACCAGTTAGGTCGCTCTTACGCATCTTACCATAACCAACGCCAACAACAGTCACCTCATCAAGTTTCTTAGCATCCTCTTCCAATACAACCTTCAAGTCTTTTGCGGCTTGAACCTTACGTGTTGTATACCCAATATAGGATACTTCGAGCATGTCACCTTGCTTACATTCAATACTAAACTTACCATCAAGGTCAGTTATAGCACCTACTTTACCACCTACAACACTTACAGAAGCACCGATAAGTGGCTCTTTCTCTGAATCGACAACACTACCACTAACTGTGATATTTTGTGCCGATACATTGCTACAGAACAACATCATCATAAAGAGGATGAGCCCCGATAGTTTATTTTGAAATGTTAGTTTCATAGAATTTAATGCTTTTATGGATTGATAAAGATAGGAGAGAATCCCTCTCCCATCACCTTATTTAATCAGCTACAACAAGTGGTATAGTTGATTCAACAACCACTCTATCATGCTGTTCCTTGATAGTTAATTTCAATTCAGATGCTTTAACGCCTTCTAACTCCTTATTAAGATCAAGTGTTACCTCACGCTTGTCACGAACACCAGACATAGTTCCTGTAAGAGTCTTAGAGCCTGCTACGATTGTATACTTTAAATCTCCAGATGTTCGTTCATTGTATTCACGGGTCAGAGTAAGGATATCCTTTGCACTTACTCGTGTAGGGAAATAAGAGAACATAGGGTCTGGATAAGGTGCAGCAGAACCTGCCTTTTGCTTTTGATCACCACTATTTACACCCCACTGATTAGCTCCATTAGCATCTTTAATCACCTTAATTATAATATAATTCATGTTTTCAAGTTGGAAACTAGCCTTCTGATCAGGATCAGCAAGGATTGTTGGCTTATCAGCTTGACCTGCATCTTGAGGGTTATAAGCATAATACTCACTAGGTATTCCAACGTTCCAAGCATAGAGACCATTAGAGAGTTTCTTCAAACCAGCCTTCTTTAATACAGCAGGACGCCATACATCAAGTGTTTGTTGCACGGTCCAATCATTTAAAGCTGAGTGTACACCAAATTGAACGAAATCAGCATCTTTAGCCAACTCTGTCAATGTCTTATCACCTAACTTATACACATCAGGGTTGAAAAGGACTGTCAATGGCTCATCCAAAGTGAACTTTTCTGTTAAACCAGTAGACTTCTTACCACTAAAGAAGGTTATACCTGCACCTGACTTCTTGAAGTTTGCAAACTCTAAACGGCTGTCGGGAGCAGCAAAAACACCTGACCATAGACTTCCATCTTTCGTCTTCAAGCGTTGCCAAAAGCCTGGCCATTCAGCGTCTTCGAACTTTGATACATCACAATGGAAGTATTGTGTTGGTATCATAGTCTTCTTATAAATGTTGTTACCAACGTACTCCAATTTGGCAAAATCCGAAGAGTTACCACCATGACCAGCATCTGGCTCTGTTGGTTGCCATGCCCATAAATAGAGATCAACCCCTTCTTGAAAGCCCACATCTGTCATATCATAATAGAACGTAACTTCCTCATCTGCAGTGAAGACTGCTGGTACTGTCCAACACTTAGGAGCCGTACTTAATTCCGTACCTTGACCAAATAAAACCAAAGGGAACAAGCACATCAATGCTAAAAATATCTTTTTCATAGCCAAATCACTTTACAGCTTGCGTTAAATTATACGTATATGAAACAAAAGACTGTCCGTTTGTCTTACGAGTCAAACGATATTCAAGAGTCTTAGTATTACCCGGTACAGCTGTTACCGTGAGAGATGTCTCTGCTTTACCATCATTAAGAAGCAGATTACTAGCCGTGTTGTCACTCTTTGTGAAGTTATAATCCATCTTCCACGTACCGCTGGTTGGCAGTAGTGCAGGTGCATTACCTTCAACAGAGAAAGTGGTTGCATTACCCGCTTCATCTTGGTTAAGATTAATAACAAACGTGTCAAAGTCGAGTAGATTTGTTAGTGTCTTTGTTCGCGCGTTAGTTTCATCAGTCTGCGTAACTGAGTTCACAACCCACTTACCACCAATCTTCTCGGTCAGTGTAATGGGTGCTGTATAACTGCCATCATCAACTGTTGAGCATCCTAGGAACGTCATCGTTGAAGATAGTAGTAACACTGCACCAAGCAAATTACTTGTGATTTTCCTCATAGTGAACCATGTTTTTAGTTATTTAAAATATATTCTTTTGTTCTTATTCTTTATTCGCAAAGATAGTGATGATTTCACATTTAATAAATAAAACTGCTTATTATATAAACAGAAAATGATTTTATCAATTATCAACAAGCTGATTATCAAGTATTATCAATTATCTTTTTCGTTGGTAAATATAATCAAAATATTAGGCTTATAATGCCTTTATAATAAAGAAGTAACTATTTTTCAACCACAAAATAAGCTTTTTAAAACATTCAAATAGGAACTAATAGCACTTACACTAAACCTCTTTAAGCATAAGACTATGCTCTTTAGAAGTATTGTGAAAGCACCATTACAATAAAAGAACACTACTATATCTTCATGATATAGCCTTCAAACTTATCATTGTCTATGTGAGAACGATTCTTGACACGTGTTTTATAAGTATTAATGGTATGAACTGAGTAATTAAGGAATGTCGCTATACGTTCAGAGTCAGTAATTCCTAAACGAATAAGAGCGAAGATTCGCATCTCTGTTGTGAGCTGTTTCTGATCAAGACACTTACTATCCGGATCATCAAAAAGCTCATTGTATTTCTCGATGAAATGTGGGAAAAGCTTTAAAAAAGTCTCATCAAAATCAACGAACATCGACTTTCTTTCTGCTATCAATTCACTTTCTTTGAGTGACGAACGCAAGTCTTCAATTCGGCGAGTCATGAGTTTTCTATCAATGGTACGATAGAGTTTCTCTACCTTATTAATATATTCAGAGTTAATGTAGAATGATCTCCCAATATACTCATCCTTTATTTTGTTTACTTCTTCCAATTGGTTGTTCTTAGTTTCAAGTTGTTTGTTACGCCGAGCGATAATTACTTGAGCTTTCTTTAGCTCCATCATTTGTTTACGAATGTACCACCACGCCACAAAAAGTCCAATAACAAAAAGAATAAATACCACAGCTGCCACTGCTATTGCATTCCTTTGCCCCTGCATAATATTATATCTATCCCGCTCAATGATGGGCAGAATACTACTTACCTCTATCACTCTTTGTCGTGCCCCATAGAAATTTGCATTCGAAAGTGACTGTCTGACGTATTCAGTTGCATGTTGTATATCACCTTCTTTATAAAGAAGTCTTGCCAAAGTACACAATGCTGTGGTTTCTCTTACAACTCCTTTATTATCATAAATGGCTGCTTGTGCAAGATATTTAATAGCTTTGTTTAAATCCTTTTGGTACAGATAAAGCCATCCAAGACATGAGGTAACAATAGCTTTACTATGCACATCGCCCCCTTTCTGCTCCATATATTGATTAAAGTAATCAAGGGAAGCTGCAAAATTATGCTCCTTCATTTCTTTTATTCCTACCGCATAATACCACTCTGGAGAGTCTTTTTGAATATAATGAAGCAACGAATCAGTATAAATACTACCTTGTTTGATGTATTGACTTTGGTAAGGTTCGGTCTTAGTATAGTCTGAGACATCATAATACAAGCGTGATGCCATCTTAAAATAAAGCTTTCTAGATTGCTGATTGGTTCCTTCAAGACGAATTGTAGCCAACTCATTGAACGCTTCAGTATATAATCCAGCCGAAAGAAGACAGAAGACAATATCACAGCGAGCCTCTAATTCATAATCACAATTCCGTTCTTTAAGAGCTTGTGAGAGTAAATGATTCGCATAAACATAAGCTGAATCGTACTGATAAGATGAATATTGATCAAACAACATACGATTGATTTTAAACTTATCAGCCTGTGATGCTGTTCTCAAATTGCGTTTCAAAGCCTTTATCTCATCAAGTTTTCTTTGCTCATAGACGCTCTTTTGAGATAAACTCGCATCCAACTTATTTAATTCTTCAGACCATTTTCCATTAGAGGCTGAACTTATCAGCGGTAAAGAAAACAGCACACATAATAGATATAGTCTTATTGATGTATTCATCTTAGGTATTCTTTATTAGTAAACCAATAAAAGACATGTCTTTTTATAGCCCACAAATATAAAGATTTTATTAGATAGTAACAAAATTATTGACGCCTTTTTCCAATCTAATTCTTCACTCCTCTCCTTCCTTATAATAATAGGTGTAAATGCTAAAAAAACTTCAATTATAAAGATCATGAACTTTAATAGCAATAACAACTACTGATTATCAACCATTTACATACCATTTTCTCTCTCTTGAGTACAAATGATTTATTTGTTTCAAAACGCCCAATAAATTATCTTATAACAAGACTTTATACCAATAACAAGGCTTATAATTTACTTTCTTATAGGCTATTTTAAGTATACTGATTATCAGTTACTTAATAAAATAACCTCCTTTTAATTACCTTATAACCTTTATATTTATAGAAGCACAGCCTTATATAGGCTTTGAGCTTGCGCTTTTTATTGTAATTTTGCCTACAGAAACGATTAGACTAATTTACTCATAAATAAGGTTTTCATGATTTCATAGGTTTAAGTTTATCGTAAGAATAGGTCGAAAGAATTGTAAGTAAAAGTTAGGTTTTGTGTTATTTGAAACACTTCGTTGTGATATTTGGTATATATGTATTTGTTATTTGGGTAATTTTAAATAATGAAATTTTAATTAAACTCACATCACTTTTTAATTAAGCAAAATGGAGTTTGTCGGGAGACAAGCTCCTTTTTGTTTTCCCTCACTTTAGGTTTTATTATCCACATAACGCTCTTCTCCATTCCACATAACGCTTTCTTCCATAACAAGAGAGGCTCTCCTTCATTATAAGAGAGCACTTCTTGCATCAGAAGAGAGGCTCTCTTACAATCAACATAAGTGTTTCGAACATCAGAGAAAGGATGATACTATATAAAAAGCGAGAATATCTCCTATCAAAGGTAAGATCCTTCTGAGATACTCTCGCCTAAATCAATAATAACAAGATAAGTTCTTTATATATCGTAAGGAAAAGATTCCTTTCTTTATTTCACTTCAGCTGTTACAGGACTATTGATTCCCTTCATGGAGGTAAGGAAAGCCTTGGCTGAACCAAACTTTAAGCGCATATCGAGACGAACAGGGATGTGATTCTTATCGTCTGTAACGTAGAAACTTGCTATGTCACGCCACTTTCCATCATCGTATTCCCAATAAGTAAGTTTCAAACAACGATACTTATGACCATTATCCGCCTTTACATCTTCCTTACCATTATATATAATACGTGCAGGATCACGGCTGTTTCCATCTACGATAGGGAAGTTTACAACCTCACCTTTCTTCCAACTCTCAGGATTAAAACTCCTAGCACGAAGGAAGATACTCATCATATCAAAGCAACAATCATCATAAGTGCGTTCTATCCACTTATGTTTCCCTTCACTATTGATACGATGCTGGCGAAGATGACACTTACCATTAGGATAAGAATAGAATATTTCATCCACCGTATAACGCTTTCCTTCTCTTGCGCCCTTGCGATAGTACAATGGTGCCATCTGCTTTGAATTATAAGCAAGGAGCGTATCACGTAATACAAAGTAATTATCGAGCTTACCATTGCCACGCGTTGTCAACGATGCACGATAAGCCGGTGTACCTTTATAATTAGACGAGACTGTGTACCAGGAAGCCGTTCCTGCCTTTACCCAAATAAACTTCCAATTATAATAGAGATTGTAAGTTAGATATTCTCCACTGCTGAATGCTGTGTTATGAAACGTGCATTGAGCCGAGACGCGCAGGCTAAGAACAGCCAAGAGACAAACTATATAAATCTTAAAGTGTTTCATCTTAACCAGTTTAAAAGTTCAATTTATATTATATATATTCTTTATTTCTTTTATTGAAAGATAAAGAATGATTTAGTATGATGGGCTGTGGATTGGTGCAGAACTTATCTTCTCTTTTCTTGTTAGATTGCTTATCAACTTGAGAAAGATACTTATTAAAAAGTTATTCGTACTTCTTTTGATTGATACTCAACCTTTATTATGAGTTATCCACACTTTCCACAAGTGGTGCAAAGATAATAAGTTTATATCTTTTTACACTGATAACTTGTGTAAAACTTATCTAAAATGCCGTTAATAACTATGTGGATATCCACTAAGAAGGGGATCTCTACTGAGGGATGTGGATATCCACAGGGTTATAAAAGGGTTATGAAATGTGTTTTCAACATAGTTTTCAACAGTTTTGTGGATAACTTTTCCTACTTATGAGGATTGTGTTTTTAGAAAGATGAGATACGAGTGATTGCTTTTATATACAATCATTCGGGCAAATCAGAATAGCTGACTTGCCCGAACGATAGGTGTAATGAATAAATTAAATAGCTTTTTAAAGGTCGTCGATAAGGGCTGTACTCTTTGCATAAGCCGTACTTCTTGCTTCAAAGAAGTCGGTTTTCACCATATTAGCGTTAGAGTATTGCCCCACCCACTGCATGTTTTCTGGTTCTTTCTGATTGTCTGGATAGAGGAAACCAAAGCCCAATCCTGACCAACGAAGGTTACCGAGATAACGAATATAATCTGATACCATCTGCGAGTTTAGACCCTGCACTTCATTTCCAATAACGTATTGTCCCCATGCTATCTCTTGGCGTACTCCCTCGCGCATCATATCCTCGTAAATCTTTACCTTTTCTTCGGTGAACATATCAGGTTCCTCCTTCTTTAATTCGAGGATTATGCTTCTGAAGAGCCAGAGATGCGTGTTTTCGTCCCTATTGATGTATCGAATCTCTTGAGCAGACCCCGACATCTTACCATTTCTACTGAGATTATAGAAGAACATAAAGCCACTATAGAAGTAGATACCTTCGAGGATGAAGTTAGCAATTAAGGTCTTCATCAAGCTGAATTTATCGCGCTTCTCATGGAATTCATTGTAACAATCACCGATGAATTTATTGCGATTCAGCAAGTGTTCGTCCGTTTTCCACTGATAGAGAATGTCGTTTCTTTCCTCTGGAGAGCAGATAGTATCAAGCATATAACTATAACTCTGACTGTGTATGCACTCCTGAAATGCCTGTATATGCAAGCATAGATTCACCTCGTTGGCAGTAATATACTCACTAACAGTTGGCAAGTTATTACTTTGCAAAGAATCGAGGAATACCAAGAAACTAAGAATCTTATCGTATGCTGTTCGTTCGGCTTTATCCAATCGAGGATAATCCTTGAAGTCCTGCGAAAGATTAATCTCTTCGGGAATCCAAAAGTTATTCATTGCCTGACGATACCAATCACTAACCCACGAATACTTCATGTTGTTGAAGTCATTCAGATTGGTTGTATTACCGCCGATCATGCGTCTTAAACGCAAATCCACATCCCCTGAAGGGTTAAACAGGGTGTTTCGTTTTAGTTTATCTTCCATTGCTTTGAGAAGTTATGAATACTTCTTTTTTCTTTATCTATCATTAATAAATACATTTGTCTTCACTCCCTTTCATTCCTTTTCACTCCTGCTTACTCCTAAAATATGTAATACTTTTTCATTGATTGATTATACCTTTCAGATGAAACGAACGTACTTTTCATTAAAAACGGAGGTACATTTTACCAAAAACGGAGGTACGTTTTACTAAAAATGGATATACGTTTTATTAAAAACGAATATACGTTTTTTCTCGATCTATTATACTTTTCATAACACGTTAACTGTTAGATAGTTACAACTGATGGTTGTTGATGACATAAATGCTTGTTTTTATGATGAGAATCATCCGTTAGATACAAATAAAATGTAAGTTATTTTCGAAAAGTTAAGATGCACAACTCTCACATTCCTCCACCTCTAATGACTTACTTCGAACGTAATAAATCGTCTTTACTCCGTTCTTCCAAGCCAATAAGTACAGGTCGAGCACCTGTCGCATGGTGAAGTCGTTGGTGATATATAGGTTCATACTCTGCGCCTGGTCAATATGACGCTGGCGAACACCAGATGCCTTTATGCTCCACTTCTGGTTGATTAGATATGCACTCTTATACATCCAATAAGTTTCGTCAGATAGTTCCGGAGCAACGCGGGGGAGCATACTTCCTTTCTTTTCCTCTAAGAAGAATCGCTTCATAATAGGGTCTAATCCAGCCGTAGTTCCTGCAATTATACTAGTGCTACTGGTCGGTGCAACAGCCAATAGATAAGCATTGCGCATACCCTGTAAAGCCACTGTTTTGCGCACTTCTTTCCACTCATCACTATCGTAACCACGCTTGTCAAAGTATAGACCCGTTTGCCAGTCGCTACCCTCAAAGTACTGATAACTGCCCTTCTCTTTGGCTAGATTAGAGCTAGCAAGTATCGCCGAACGATTGATAGTTTCGAACACTTTGTCCATAAATTGTAGGTGTTCTTCACTCTCCCACTTTATTCTTCTCTTAGCCAAAGCATGGTGATAACCGCTAATGCCGAGCCCTATTGAGCGATATTTCTGATTAGTTATTTCTGCATAAGGAACGGGATAGAAGTTAAGACTGATCACATTGTCTAATGCGCGAACTATCGTTGCTACCTTCTCTCTCATCTGTTCTTCATCCTCCAAAGGAAGGCGTCCTAGAGAAAGACTGGCTAGATTACAAACGACGAACTCACCCGGTTTGGTAGTTGTGACAACAATCGTTTCTCCGTCCTTCGTTTCGATAGTCTTCGATACAGTCTCTATAGGTGCCATGTTCTGCGCAATCTCAGTGCAGAGGTTAGAACAGTATATCATGCCCTTGTGGTGATTAGGGTTTGCGCGGTTAACTGTATCTCGATTGAATGTGAATGGAGTACCAGTCTCGACTGCAGAACGTAGAACCAATCGGATGATATCCTTGATACTTATCACACGACGCGTGAGTCTTTGGTCGTTGACACAATCGAGATACTTGCGTTCCCACTCCTCTCCGTAACAATCTTCAAGGCAATATCCTTTGATGCGCATGATCTCATTTGGACAGAAAAGATACCAATTCTGATCCAAGTTCTCATCCGCCATCTTCCAGAAAAGGTCAGGATAACAAACGGCTGGGAAGATGTCATGTGCTTTCATGCGATCGTCTCCGTTATTCGTGCGAAGTTGTAAGAACTCTGGTAAGTCCTTATGCCATACATCCAAGTAAACCGCTACTGCACCTTGGCGCATACCCAACTGATCTACCGCAACTGCCGTATCGTTAACAAGTCTCATCCAACGAATTACACCACCAGCAACGCCTTTGAATCCTCTGATATTACCTCCTGTGGCACGCACCTTACCAAAGTACATACCCATACCACCGCCGAATTTGCTTACTTGTGAGAAGTTATCCAAACTGCGATAAATGCCATCAAGGCTATCAGGAACGGTGTCGATGAAGCAACTTGATAGCTGATGATTAGGCTTGCGAGCATTCGATAGTGTTGGAGTTGCCATAGTAACTTCTAATTTACTAAGCATGTCATAGATGCGATGAACCCACATAAGGCGGTTCTCTTTCTGCTCTGGCATGGCAAGATGAAGGGCTATACCGAGATACATCTCCTGTACTCTCTCTATGGCTTTACCCGCATAGTTCTTGATGACATAACGCTTTAGAAGAAGATCCAAACCCGAATAATTCAATAGTTTGTTACGCTCTTCTTTGATAAAGGTAGCCGCTTCATTGATTTCCTCTTCAGTATAGTTCTGTAGGATATATTCACCATATAGACCTTCGGAAGTCATGTATTTCAACTTATTGTAGAAACCATCTATTCCAATTTCATCTTCCTGTTTCTTTATCTTCTGTTCAGCCCTATATGATAAGATGCGAGCCGATATCATCTCCCATGCAGGAGCTTCAGGAGTGGTCAATTCTACGGCAGCTTTGATAAGAGTGTCTATAGCTTCTTTATGCGACATACCCGGTTTGCAAAGGTTAGCAAACTTCTCTTGAAGAGTCACCATACTATATACACGCTCTCTATACTCACGTGCCACGTCTTGCAGAACAGTGGTTAATTCCGTATCATCAGCCATTCGAGCGATGTCATTGATAGCCTTTCTCTGCTCGTTGCGCTGGTATCTAAAGAGGATGAAGTTCTTTGCTTCGTCATAATGACCGTGCATCATGAGATGCTTCTCCACCTGATTTTGAATCTCTTCAACGGTTCTTTGGTCTGGATTATCAATGATAATCTGCTCAACCTCAGCCACCATTGCGGCTATCTCTTCGTCCTTTATGGTCTTACCAGTGCTGATAAAACTCTTCTTAATGGCTATCGCTATCTTGTTGTTATTATATCTTTCCGATTCGCCATTACGCTTTATTATATCCATTGAATCTATTTATAAGTTTTCTATTTTAATCTACTTTTAATCGAATGAACAACGAGTATGTTCTTAATAAACAATTATTTATCAAATAGTTATAATTAATTTGCCATTTTGATATAGGCAAAGTTACCAAAAAAAAACGATAGCGTGTTGTCTATAATGTATAATTTTCAAGTCTTATAGAGTTTTAATAGTTATCTATTTTATGTGTTTCTCGATACTTAAAAAGTTGTTTTTTAAAGCCAATCTATAGCTTGTTTTTATCCTTTATATTGTTGCTTATTAAGGATGTAATTATTTGTTTCCTTTGAATAATGAGCTTCTTTTCTTTCTATTAATGCCTGTGTGTAATCGAGATAGAACTTCCCTAAATTGAAGAATACTTCTTCTTATGCTAATAAATAAACTAAAAGAAGAAAGAAAATAGGCAAGAAGAAATATAATAATAGATTAATTTATAGATTAAGAAAGGTTCTCCTCTACCCTATTCGAATATTTTTAATTGTAAAGAAGATTATTTCTTGTTTCATAGAATAGTGTTTGTTATAATAGAAAAAGGCATAAAAAAAGACTATTCCAAATATCAACTATGGTGTATTTAACCGATAGATTGATATTTAGAACAGTCTCTAAAAGTATTATACTTTGGTTGGTTTTGCTTTAACGGAGTGCCTGATAGCTCCTAAACCTATTATAATGAATGGAATACTAAGTATCTGTCCCATATCAATAGGAAGACCTGCTTCGAATGTTTCTTGCACCTCTTTGGTGTATTCAATGAAGAATCTAAAGGTGAAGATAAGCGTTAGGCAGAGACCAAAGAAGAGTCCTGTACCCACTTTCTCAGGGTGGCGTCTATATATAAAGTATATGATCGCGAAGAAACAAATGTATGCTATCGCCTCATAGAGTTGCCCCGGATGGCGTGGATAAGTATCAACTTTATAGAAAATAAACGCCCATGGCACATCAGTAACCTTACCGATTATCTCTGAATTCATAAGGTTTCCAAGACGAATAAACGTTGCTGTGAGCCCTGAAACAATCCCAAAGAAGTCGAGAACAACCCATGTTGGCATCTTCATACGGTGTATGTAAAGGGATAAACCAATGAGCATTCCAATGACACCACCGTGTGATGCGAGTCCTTGATAGCCTGAGAAAGTCCATGAACCATTAGCTAAATGCTTGATAGGGACAATCATTTCGATGACATGATCCCATGAAGTAAGGAAGTATTCAGGCTCATAAAAGAGGCAATGACCCAATCTTGCACCTGCAAGAACGCTTATGAACATGTAAAGGAAGAGTGGTTCAAACTTCTCATCAGGGTAATTATGGCGTTTATAGAGCCACTTCATCATGAAGAAGCCGAGTGCTAAACCAATCAACCAACACATTCCATACCATCGAATACCTGCTGAACCAATATGTATGAGATACTCGTCTGGTCTCCAAGCAATATAAAGTAACGTATTCATAGTGATGTGAGTTATTGCTTATACATTGAATCGGAAGTGCATGATATCACCATCTTGTACAACATATTCCTTACCTTCTATGCCTAGTTTACCTGCTTCGCGGATAGCTGCCTCAGAGCCATATTTAAGGTAATCTTCGTATTTGATGACCTCAGCACGTATGAATCCCTTTTCAAAGTCGGTGTGAATAACACCTGCACATTGTGGTGCTTTCCATCCTTTATGGAATGTCCATGCCTTCACCTCCATCTCACCTGCAGTGATGAAAGTCTGTAAGTTGAGGAGATGATAAGCCTTATTGATAAGACGATTCACACCACTCTCTTCCAAACCAAGCTCTTCGAGGAACATTTGCTTATCCTCATAACTATCGAGAGAAGCTATGTCTTCCTCTGTCTTAGCAGCTATAACCATTGCTTCAGCCCCCTCTTCAGCAGCAATCTTCTCAATCTGTTTGCTGTATTCATTGCCTATCTTTGCGCTAGACTCGTCTACATTGCAAACATAAAGGACTGGCTTAGTGGTTAAAAGGAAGAGATCGTGTGCTGCTTGTTGTTCTTCTTTGCTTTCGAACTCAACGCTACGTGCATTCTTACCCTGCTCTAGTACTTCCTTATAAGCTTTCAGTACAGATACAAGAATCTTAGCATCTTTATTGCCAGTAGCTGCTATCTTCTGTTGTTTTGCTAGTTGTGACTCTATCGTTTCAAGGTCTTTTAACTGCAACTCAGTATCAATAATTTCTTTATCTTCTATTGGATTAACAGCCATACCACCTTCTCTTACAACGTTATCATCCTCAAAACAACGAATAACATGTATGATGGCGTCACATTCACGGATGTTACCAAGGAACTTATTACCGAGTCCTTCACCCTTAGAAGCACCCTTTACAAGCCCTGCAATATCAACAATCTCGCATGTAGCAGGAACGATTCTTCCTGGATGAACAATCTCTGCTAACTTATTGAGGCGTTCGTCTGGAACGCTAATTACACCGAGATTCGGTTCGATAGTACAGAACGGGAAGTTAGCTGCCTGTGCTTTGGCACTGCTTAGACAGTTGAAAAGAGTAGACTTACCAACGTTTGGTAGTCCTACTATACCACATTTTAATGCCATGTTCTAATAAACGTTTATATCTTTGATGCAAAAGTACATAATTAATTCGAGACTAGCAAATAGGTAGTAATGATAGGTTTTTAATATAAAAAGCATAGGAACATACATGTTGTTACACATGTTACGTCCCTATGCTTCTGTCTTAAACGTATTCTGTCCTAATTGTCTAGAGCAATGTTTTTCATTAAGCACATCCCCTCCTAATGCTTCCCTCTCCATTCCTTCCCGTTAGGCACATCCCCTCCTTTGGCTTGGGGAGGCTTTCCTATCCTGCCACTGGTCCAGGGTTCTCTTTACTCCCCTCTCCATTCGGAGAGGGGGCGGGGGTGAGGCTCTTTTTCTTTCTTGCAGGATTATCCACATCAACTTCTATCTTCTTCAGCGCATCCGTAACGGCTGATTTCCAACGAACAAGGATGCGGGGACGCTTCAAGGATTCAGCGGAGACTTCCTTTACATCGTCAATCAACTTTGAAGGTATTGCAACTCGGAACGAGAATAAGTCACCAAGGTCTAGCGAACCACCAAGGCTAATCACCTCAATAGCAATATTACGCAGGGTGATAATCACGTTTCTTACATCTCCCTCACTCAACGAAGTTTCGCGAACAATACGGTTAACAAGCCAATCAGCTGAAAACTTCATCGGAGCTTTCGGCACAGCATTATACGCTTTCTGACCTTTTTTCGGACCAATCTTGTGAGTGGTCTCAACTACCTTGAATGAAATCATACAATAATAAATTTAAGTTTTAATAAATATGGAGCCTCCCCTTTCAGCAAGACTCCGTTAGTTATATTTTGCTTCGTCTTCTATTCATTATATCAAGACCTTCCTCTTCATTATATGAAGACCGTTGCTTTGATATAAGGAAGAGCCTCCTCTTGATATAAGGAAGACAAGGCTCCTCATATAATGAATACAAACACCATCTAACTTAGAATGGGCAATATTCATCTTCGTTAGAAGAACTAAACCGAGTGACTCCTCCATTCCTGGGAGTGGGGAAAACTCTTACTATATTAGCTTTAATAAATAAAATACATACCTTATCCATATTGCCAGAGGTTGTACTTGACCAGAAATCACCAATTATGCCTGGGCTCAAAAAGGTTCTTGCTGGATCATTATTATAAATACCTAATGTCGGGAGATAAAAATAATCACTAAGATTACTTGGTATACCAGTCGGTACACTATTGTTTGTATATCCAGCATCTGGATAAAATGTAGTTGTATTATAATCAGTACCATTAGGAGCTGCCAGCTTCAAATCAGAGACATTTTTACCATTCTTTGAAGCAATTGCACTCTGTTTTAAGAACCACATTCCTCCAACATATAAATGATCCATCGTTACCCAAAGGGTAGTATTATCCCAATAGGGTTCTCCCTTCTCTGCATACCAACACAATTCATTCGAATTTGGACAATCCTTTGCACTGTGTGAAGCTGTACCACTGGCTATATCATTGTAATTGCGTGATGTACCACTTTGAGGAATATGCGTTGGATCACTTTGCCCATTAACTATCGGCTGGAAACGTAATGCTGTATTTGGATTATTCCATTCATAACCCTTCCAATAAGGATCTACTGCATCCCACATATAATACTCATTACCATGGTAAACCTTAATTCTCATATCAGTCCTTACTGGCGTATTCTTACCAGCATCAAAGGTTACAGAAGGATATGTCCTCTTTATAGTTCCAGAAACATTAGTTACAGCATCGTGGAGAGTATACTCTATCGTTACGTTGCTGTAAGTACCTGGTTTGACAACCATTGTTGCTGCATTCTTTGTGTAAGTAGAAACTTGAGGAATAGAGAAGTTGCTTAAGTTTAATTCTACACTATTTGAAGTACCTGTTGGGTTGCTCAAAGTACCATCATCTGCTAAATCAAATGTTCCTGCTAAATGATCAGATGGATTAGAAGTTGAAATACGAATCTTCTGAATTACTCCTCCTATTTTCCCTTGTGTGTTATATGGCATAAAGGTAACATACGCTGCCTTGTGATTCAGTGTAAAGGTATATTTTCCGCTACCTGTTGCATCTGCTACACCAAAGTCACCATCTTCTGCAATATGGGCAGCATCGTTAGGAGTGCTTTGCGTCTGTGAAGCCTTAATGGTTACCTTGTCTTGTACGCCATTCTTACCAGTATATCGCACCTTGTAAGTACCATTAGAATATGTTCCTTCAACCCAGAACTTCGCTTTGGCTGTTGTTGTGCTGCCAGGTACTGCTGCTATTCGATTAGCAATATCGTCTTCTGAGCTTTGGTGATAAGTATTGTTGTCATCTTTTACCCAAATCTTATCGTTTGCTGTCCAATAGAAATCAAGTCCACTGCCAGTATAGGTAGCTGATGTGCGCGTAGCTGGTTCCGTTTCTGATGAGAACACTGTACCTGTCTTTGGTGTGTCCTTACCTGCTGTCTTATCTGTGGCTGTATCATCGCTGGCGCAACTGCCAAGGGCAAGTGCGGTCAACAAGAGTGTACCGAAATAAATACTTTTCTTAGTCATTATCATTCTGTTTTAATTTAGTTGTTAATTGGAAAGAAATCTTTGTTTATTATTCCCATCCTGTTTCTTCATTCTCATCCTCTTCCTCAAAGAAAGGGTTTGACTTTGCGCTTAAGCCTCCGCTATCACCTGCTGAAGCGTGACCACTGCCACCACCACTGCCAGTACTCTCAAACGATGTGCCTCGCATTAATTCGTCTTCTGCTAGTTCAAGCCACGTGCATTGAGGTGCACAATAGGCTTTTCTTTCATTTGTTTTCTCCATTTACCTGATTTAAAAAATAGTTATTATTAATGATTCTCACTTGCTTTACTTCGTGTCACAGAGTTCAAGAGAGGGACGAAAGCATAAGAAGAGTTGTTAAAACAATGAATTATCTCCTCCTCTTGATGCTCTGTGGCACTATGTAAGTTTGATTTTATACTCGAAAAAATTGCTATATTTTGCGTTTTAGCGGTCTTCAAAAATGGTATAAAAAAGCGAACAAAGGAAACTCCTAGAGGTCCTTTGTTTACAGGGGTTACGGCACGCTTCGCGCGCGCGTATGCGAGAAGAAAAAATGTGTTATTGTACGCTAGGTGCGCATATTGTGTGTGTGTGTGTGTGTTAGCAAATTATTTGGATTGACCAAAGATAAAGTGCAAAAAGATGCAAAGAATCGGATAATTCTTTGCAGTACTTCATTCACTTGATATGTTATTGCTAATTCTTTCACGGCGGCAAAGGTAAGAAGATAAAATGAAATGAGCAAGGAAAAGAAGAAAAAAAGCCTCAACACTCGACCCAACCAGCCTCACCCCCGCCCCCTCTCCGAATGGAGAGGGGAGTAGAAAGTACTGTTTGCTAGGGATGAATAGGGATTCATTGCCTATGAAAGAGAGGTTGTAATATGTCATTGAAAGATATGTCTTTCTGTCATTTTGTCTAAGATTAGAAGCCCTCTTTCTTCTTAATTCAGCATAGTTTTTATTCTTCGAAAGCTTGTGATTCTGCTGCCGCAATAATACTCTCTTTGTCTATTTTTTGTGAATGAGAGATACCCGAGAGATCGAATTCATCGGCCTTAGAATCTTCTTCCTGTTGGAAAGAAGCATTTTCTTTTGTCTTCTTATTGTCTGCGGCGGATGTTTTCTCATCGAATACTTCTGTATAGAAAGGCGTTTCCTGCTTTTCTTTTTCTGTATCTGAACTTACGATGAAACTCATGTCTTGCGATGTTTCAGGTACATTTAAGACGGGTTCTTCTTCCATCTTTGTGCGGTTAGCCTTAGCTGAAAAGATCTCTTCAATGAACTGTGGTTCACGACGAAGACGCTGAAGAGTGAGTTTAGCAGCCTCTTGCTGTCCTTCTTTCTTTGAGTATCCACGACCCTCACCACATGCAATCTCTTCCATAAATACTTGGAAATGGAAAGTAGGACTGCCTTGTTTGTCCTTCTCATGTTCGATGAGTCGGAACTCCATATTGACCTTATTCTTCTGGCTCCATTCGATGAGCTTTGACTTAAAGTTCACTTCTTTATATGCCACCTTATCTATATTAATGAGTTCACCAAGAATCTGCTTTCTCATAAACTCCATACAAGCATTGTAGCCATGATCGAGATAAAGTGCCCCAACAAGTGCTTCAAATGCATTTCCTCCCATATAACTATTGTGAGAAGAAGAGTGCCCATTAGAGAGAATCAACTGATTGATTCCCATCTCTTTAGCCAATCTGTTGAGTGTATCACGTTGTACAATCTTGGAGCGTGTATTGGTAAGAAAACCTTCACGCTTATATGGGAAATGCTCGTAAACAATGTCGCCAACAATAGCATCAAGTATTGCATCGCCGAGAAACTCGAGTCGTTCATTGTTTACAGGCTTTCCCTTTGCATTACGACGTGCTATACTCTTGTGCAAAAGAGCTGTCTTGTAATAATCGATATTGTGGGGAATAAAGCCAATGATATGGTACAAAGACAAATAAAGCTCCTTCTCCTTGCGGAAAGGGAGCTTTATTCTATCAACTATATTATTCAGCATATTTCTTGAATATGACACAAGCATTGTGACCACCAAAGCCGAAGGTGTTGCTGAGTGCAGCACGAACTTCACGTTTCTGAGCTTTGTTGAACGTGAAATTTAAGTTGTAATCCAGCTCTGGATCATTATCATTTTCTTCGTGATTGATAGTTGGAGGAACTATATCATTCTGCACTGATAATACACAAGCCATAGCTTCTACAGCACCAGCGGCACCGAGTAAGTGACCTGTCATACTCTTTGTAGAAGATATGTTGAGCTTATAAGCAGCTTCACCAAATAAAGCTTTGATAGCCTTAGCCTCTGATATATCACCTACAGGAGTTGAAGTTCCATGAACATTGATATAGTCAATATCCTCTGGCTTTAAGTTTGCATCATTCAAAGCAGACTGCATTACAAGTTTAGCACCAAGTCCCTCTGGATGAGAAGCAGTGATATGATGAGCATCAGCTGATTCACCTTCACCAACCATCTCTGCATAGATCTTAGCACCACGAGCCTTTGCATGCTCTAATTCTTCGAGTATCAAACAACCAGCACCCTCTCCCATTACGAAACCATCACGGCTTGCTGAGAATGGACGAGATGCGTGTTCTGGATCATCATTGCGTGTTGAAAGTGCATGCATAGCATTGAAACCACCTACACCACAAGCACAAATAGCTGCTTCTGCACCACCGCTAACAATGATGTCAGCCTTTCCTAAACGAATCTGATTAAATGCTGATGCTAATGCATTAGTAGATGAAGCACATGCAGATGTCGTTGTGTAGTTAGGACCATGGAATCCAAAGTGGATTGAAATCTGTCCTGCTGCGATATCAGCAATCATCTTTGGGATAAAGAATGGATTGAATTTAGGACCATTCTCAGGGTGTTGTGCATAATAGCTAACCTCGTCTTCAAAGGTTTTGATACCACCAATACCTACACCATAGATAACGCCAACCCTATTTTTATCGATTTTCTCCAAGTCAATGGCTGCATCCTTAACACCTTGTATAGCACTAATCATTGCTAATTGAGTGTACCGATCAAGTTTGCGAGCCTCCTTGCGATCAATGTATTCGTTGATGTTTAGGTTCTTAACCTCACATGCAAATTGGGTCTTGAACTGTGTTGTATCGAAATGTGTAATAGGTGCAGCACCACTTTTACCTGCCAGCATATTCTGCCAAGTCTCCTCTGGAGTGTTACCTATAGGAGTGACGGCACCAAGACCTGTTACAACTACTCTCTTTAATTCCATGCGTTGAAATATAAGTTAAAACAAGTAACCTAAAAAAAAGCCAAGCAAAACAAAGTGCTTTGCCTGGTGCTTTTTACATATAGGCTAAACTTACTTAGCGTTTTCCTCAATGTAAGAGATTGCATCGCCAACAGTAGCAATCTTCTCAGCCTTATCGTCTGGAATAGAGATACCAAACTCTTTCTCAAATTCCATGATGAGCTCTACAGTATCCAAAGAGTCTGCACCAAGATCGTTTGTGAAGCTTGCCTCTGGCTTAACCTCTGCCTCGTCAACACCAAGTTTATCTACGATAATAGCCTTTACTTTTGATTCAATTTCTGACATAACTGTAAGTTTTAAATTGTTTAATATTGATTTCTAAATTCTAAAATGCGCCTGCAAAGGAAATATAAATTTTCCATGTATGCAAGTTTTTGATGTAAAAAAGCACTTAATTATGCACAACACCCTATGGTTTGTGCATGTTTTTCTATGATTTATCACTTTATCTTGCGTCTCTTCAAATAATTATCTCATATCATTCAAATATTACTTATATTATAAGGTAAATTACTTTCAACCTTTCTTTTGCTTAAATTCTCTACATGAATTATGCGATAATAACTTATAAAGATAAGTTTATTCTCTATTAAAAAAACTTGTGTTTGGACTCAAGTTGGTTTGAAAGTTAGCCTTCTTTTATGACCTTTACATCTAAAGTCAACTTCATTTAATCTATTTAAAAAGCTGAGTTTATTTTTATTTTTGGATACTGTCATATTTAATATTTGTAGTAAGAGCTTATTTCTCAGATGTTTGTAGGTAGATAAAAGTGTGATAGTGATGACGGGAAAATTAAATTATCTTTTATAGATATTGTTCTTATTTCTCGCTTTTTAGACTTATTGTTATGTTCTTTTCTTGTATTAATACCATTTACATCTATTATATATATGAAATGTGAACATGCTATATGTAAGATGTAGATATGCCCTTTTCAATATCTAGAGATGCTTTTCTTGTATAAAGAAGAGCCTTTGTTAATTAGTAAGCAAGGTTCTCTAATATTCTTAATAGTTTGCTAGGTTATTGATAACTATCCTCTTATAAGCATGAGAGAATTGTTATCTACCTTATATGAAATATGCTCTTGTTATAGTTTTTGTATCCAACTCCTCTTTCTTTCAAGTCTAGTGACGTTAAAAACGTCCGTTTTATTTTGTGCTTTAAGTATTTTGCTTTATATTTGCACAATAAACAAAAAAGTAATAACCGAATGTCATTTACAGAACATTGTAACGAGATCTTTAATCAAGCTATTCGTGATTATCATGTCACAGATAATGTTGATACCCCGATTAATAATCCTTATGACAGAGAGTCGATAGAGAATCGACTCTATTTGAAATGCTGGATTGATACTGTTCAATGGCATTTCGAAGATCTTATCCGTGACCCACATATCAGTCCAGAAGATGGTATGAGTCTCAAACACAGAATAGACCGTTCAAATCAAGATCGTACAGATCTTGTTGAACAGATAGACTCTTATTTCCGTCAACTCTACTCTGATATAACGCCTTTACCAGATGCTACTATTAATACAGAGAGTCCTGCGTGGGCGGTAGATCGCCTCTCTATCCTTGCATTAAAGATATATCACATGAAGGAGCAGACCGAGCGTAAAGATGCATCAGAGGAGCATATAAAAAAGTGTAAGTCGAAGTTGAATATCCTTTGTGAGCAACAGAAAGATCTTAGTTTGGCTATTGATCAGTTGCTTGATGATATTCAGCATGGACGAAAATATATGAAGGTTTACAGGCAGATGAAGATGTACAACGATCCTTCAACGAATCCGATTCTTTATAAAAAGAAGTAATGATATATTGAAAACCAGCATAAGTGACAAAAAAGAGACCTAAAATTGGTCTCTTTTTGTCGTATAAGTCGAAATATTCCTTTTCATTAAAATAATTTGTTCGTGATAGCTTTTTAGGAAATAAAAGGATAGAGATAAACTTATTATTAGATATCATTTAGAGGTTTAAAGTTGCTCTTTCCCTTCCTTATAATTCTTTTATTCTTTATTTAATTATTCTCGTAACATCTTCAAAATATTGATAAAAAGTCGGAGCTGGAACATTATTTATTTTTCCTTCTTTATATACGCTATTGCAAATATACAATAAGTCATCAATGTTTCCATGCAGTTCCATAATCCTTCTTGTAAGATTGTTTGTGGCAAACATACGTTTCATGAAAATGGCAGAAAGTTGAGCTGGTAGTTTATATACCCATAACTCATTTCTGTAATATTTCATATTAATACCACGTGAAGCAGCTATTTTTGTTGTCTCACGAATAGTTTTAATCGTAGTTGCCAATAGCTTTAGAGAATTCATAAGTTTATGAACTGATGCTATACTGTCATTTATGTCTCCATTTTTACCTATGACAGAGATAACTGCAGCGTTGATAGCCATGTGTATCCATATCCATTCCAACATGTCATAAGGGTTTTCAAGTTTGATGTTAGAGGATTTAAATAGATTAGAAATAGCCTCATAATTTGATATGGTTGTCTTATTTTTAGACTCTATCATGAAATGATCGAATAAACAACAATCAAGTTCAGCTTTAGTAGCAAGCTCTTCTTTTTTTATTTTTATGCAACCTCCAGCAACGGGAAAGCCTAAGATATAATCATATCCTTGCATAATTTTATCAAAATATTGCTTGTCATACCATAGATTACAGCATAAGAGTATTGTGCCTTTGAATGCTTCTTTTTGTAGTATCTCCATCACATTGGCAATCTTCCCTTGTGAGATACTTACGAAAATCATGTCATATTCTTTCTTTGAATGTGGATTTACTGTATATTCTTTTTTGACTTGAATACCCTTTGATGATTCTCTTCCATCTAATAATGTAACTTCAATATTGCTTATATATTCCTTATTACTTCCTTCCCGAATATAATGTTCAACATTGTGTCCAGCCTCTTTAAACACAGAAGCATAAGTTGTTCCGATAACTCCTAATCCTATAATTAATATATCCATGTTTGTGTTTATTTTAGACAAAGGTAATTAATTATTTGGGCTTTCCTCCTTATTTTTGTAATTTTGTAAGTCTAAGGATAAAATAGAAACAGACTTAATAAGGAAGTAAAAGATATGGCAAAAGACGATAAGGGACTAACCCCAATGATGAAACAGTTCTTCTCGATGAAGGCACAACACCCTGATGCAATGTTACTCTTTAGGTGTGGTGACTTCTATGAGACGTATGGTGAAGATGCTGTGGAGTCAGCTCGTGTACTTGGTATAACCCTTACTCGTCGTAATAATGGGGGACTTAGCGGTTCTATAGAGATGGCTGGTTTTCCTCATCATGCCCTTGACACCTATCTACCTAAGCTCATCCGAGCTGGTAAAAGAGTTGCTATTTGCGATCAATTAGAAGACCCTAAGAAGAAGCGAGAGGCTATTAAGGGCAAAAAAGGCTTATCCGCAATGGATAAGATGGTGAAACGTGGTATCACAGAGTTGGTTACTCCAGGTGTAGCTCTTAGTGATAACGTGTTGAACTATAAGGAGAATAACTTCTTAGCAGCACTTCACTTTGGTAAAAGTGCATGTGGTGTCAGTTTCTTGGATATATCAACTGGTGAGTTCCTAACGGGTGAAGGAACCTTTGACTACGTCGAGAAGCTGTTTGGAAGTTTCCAACCTAAGGAGGTATTGTTCGATCGTTCGAAGCGAAGAGACTTCGAACGTTACTTTGGAACACGCTTATGTACGTTTGAGATGGACGATTGGGTCTTCACTGATCAGACTGCTCGTCAAAAGTTACTAAAGCACTTTGGCACTAAAAACCTTAAGGGTTTCGGTGTTGAACACTTGTCTAATGGTGTGATAGCAGCAGGTGCTATCCTGCAATACCTTGACCTTACGCAACATACACAGATAAATCATATCACCTCATTAACGCGTATTGAAGAGGATAAATACGTACGAATGGATCGCTTTACGGTTCGTTCTCTAGAGCTGGTAGCCCCTATGAATGAGGGTGGATCGTCTCTTCTTAATGTCATCGACAATACTATCACCCCTATGGGTGGGCGTATGCTGCGACGTTGGGTGGTCTTTCCTTTGAAAGATGTAGCGGTTATCAACGAACGATTAGACATCGTTGATCATTTCTTCCGAGCCTCCGATTTTCGTAACAACATTGATGAACAATTCCACCAGATGGGTGACTTAGAACGAATCATATCTAGGGTAGCTGTTGGAAGGGTTTCTCCACGTGAGGTGGTACAGCTGAAGAATGCTTTAAAGGCTATCGAACTAGTGAAAGCAGAATGCCTTTCTACGAATAATAAGTCGTTGAATAGGATAGGAGAACAGTTGAATCTCTGTGCGAGCCTACGTGATCGTATAGAGAAAGAGATCAATGTTGACCCACCACAACTAGTTGCTAAAGGGGACGTGATAGCGTCTGGATATGATAAGGAATTGGATGATTTACGTTCAATTCGTGATAATGGAAAGCAGTATCTACTTGAGATACAAGAGAAAGAGATCGCACAGACGGGCATAAGTTCGCTTAAGGTGGGATTCAATAATGTGTTTGGTTATTACTTAGAGGTGCGTAATACCTTTAAAAATAAGGTTCCTGAAGATTGGATTCGTAAGCAAACACTGGCACAAGCAGAGCGTTATATCACACCAGAACTTAAGGAGTATGAAGAGAAGATACTTGGTGCTGATGAGAAGATATTGGCTCGTGAGGGGCAACTCTTCATGGAGTTGATTCAAGATATGCAGTCTTTTATCCCACAGATACAGGTTAATGCCAACCTTGTGGCACATCTCGACTGCTTATTGTCATTTATGAAGATAGCCTTACAACAGCATTATGTGCGCCCGACAGTGGATGAGTCTGATGTCCTAGATATACACCAAGGGCGTCATCCTGTTATAGAGACTCAGTTGCCAATAGGCGAACAGTACGTTCCTAATGACGTCAAGTTAGATACCGAACATCAGCAGATTATGATGATAACAGGTCCTAACATGGCTGGTAAATCAGCCCTTTTGCGTCAAACAGCACTGATCGTTCTCTTGGCGCAAATAGGTTGTTTTGTTCCTGCGGAGCGTGCGCGTATTGGTATAGTAGATAAGATCTTCACACGTGTGGGGGCTTCCGACAACATCTCACTAGGTGAGTCAACCTTTATGGTAGAGATGACTGAGGCTGCAAATATCCTCAACAATGTTACGACACGTTCGTTAGTTCTCTTTGACGAGTTGGGTCGTGGCACCAGTACATACGATGGTATAAGCATTGCATGGGCGATAGTTGAGTATCTACATGAGCACCCTAAAGCACAGGCTCGAACGCTCTTTGCGACCCATTACCATGAATTGAATGAGATGGAGAAGAACTTCTCTCGCATCAAAAACTATAATGTATCTGTGAAAGAGGTAGATGGTAAGATCATCTTTCTTCGTAAGTTAACACGAGGCGGAAGTGAGCACTCTTTCGGTATTCATGTTGCTGAAATCGCTGGTATGCCACGCTCAATAGTAAAGCGGGCAAACGTTATTCTAAAGGAGTTAGAGGCTGATAATTCACAAGTGGGAAGTGTTGGTAAGACTGCTATCGAGCATTTGGAGAAGAGTAGGGAGGGCGTTCAACTCTCTTTCTTCCAGCTTGATGACCCTGTACTTACGCAGATTCGTGATGAGATTCTAGGGCTGGATGTCAATAACTTGACGCCTGTTGAAGCCCTTAATAAGCTCAACGACATTAAGAAGATACTGAACGGATAGATTCGTAATAAGCACTTATAATATAAGCCAATACATACTGGTCTTGCATAAACTGGCGTGTATTGGCTTTTTTATGTGTTATAGTTTGATGAAAAATAGGGGTAGGATCCCATTTATAAGAAACCACATTAATATAAAGGCAGCCATCACTGCATCATTTCCCCATAGTGTTTTCTTAAAGTGTTTGAGTACTTGTTCTCTCCTGTTATTACGTTCGTATAGCTTAGAGATGATATAGTTAGCTGTTAGAAAGACAATCAGAAAAGCTATACAAAAGTCCCATTTGGGGCTTATTACGTATATATTTAGCTTGAAGAATAAAATCATCAAGGGCATAAAAAGCGGCAGGCAAATCATAAATGGACCATCCATTCGCCCTGTGTATTTATGTTCTCCGACATAATAAAGGTAATCAATAAAGTGGTAATGTATCCTCTTTTGCGGTATTCTCATAGGATGAAACTATCTATATTATCAGATGTTACGATTGTACGAAACTATCTGCCTGATTCGTAAATATGCTCTTGTTGCATACAAGGACAAATATAGCTATTTTGTAATGGACAACAAAATCTTTATAAGATATTTGTATTGCAATACCAAAAAAACATAAGATTTTTGTATTCTGGGGTTTTTACTACTTTCTAGCTCATGGTTTCCTCCTTTCTTCTTTACTTGTTATTCTGTTCTATTTGTATGTTTTTAAGTCTGCTGCAATTATCTTTCTTTCTGCAATACAGGCTCTGTCTCTTCTCTTAAAAATGCCATATAGCAATGCAGCTAATAGGCTTGTATAAGATATGAAAAGCCTTTTAATGATAGCGTAAAGGCTTATTTATATCATAGATAGACTCTTTGATAATTAAAGAATAGACTAATAATAAATTATAAATAGATTGATAATAGTTATTTTTTAGTTTAATAATTTAATTAAAACAGGGTTTCTTTGTGAACAGACAGGCGTTTCTAATGATTTAATAGCTGGTGTGCTGTAGGATAGGGGAGGCTCTTCTTGTATGGAAAAGAGCCTATATCTCTAACGTTCTAACCTATGATCTTGTTTACTGGTAAGACCACCTCGCCGAGTTCCATCATAGCATTGAAGAGGCTAATCTGCTTGTAGTTAGGGAGGTCGGAAACGAGGAGTTCACGCTCTTGTAATAGTCCTTTATCCAGCAAACTCTGCCTCATAGTACCTCGAAGGAGTGGGGTAGAGGGCGTAAACCATTGTTTGCCATCATAGAGAGCCACGTTTGTATAAGAGGTATCAGTGATGTGGTTATTGCGAATAATCAATATATCGTCACATTCGCCTTGCTTTTCTTTGAGTTGATTAAGGGCTGACCGATCCACACTCTTGTATCTGTAATCAATGTCGTCAGCCGTGACAAGACGTAAGGAGTGGATATTCTTGCGTGTGTAAGGCGTACAGCTAATGTCATGAATACCAGCCTCATCATATACAAAACGCAGCTTAGCAAGCCCTGAAGGAGCCTTTATGCCTTTGAGAACATCATTAAGGAGTAGGGGAGTAGGCTGTCCGAACATCTCTAATCGTGTTTTGTTCATTCGCTGTTGATGGTATGCAAGGTTGCAGATGTGCCCATCCACAACCCTTAAAGACTCAATATATTGGCACATAAACCTTTTCTATTACCTCGTTGTATTCGTCATCATTATTGCTCTGAGCCGTTATACCGCCCCCAGCCTTATAGTAGTAATGCCCTTGCTCATCCTCATCTATGAAGCGAATCATCACTGCACTATCCAGAGAACCATTATTGTAACAACCCATCACGCCCGTATAGAAGTCTCGCTCATAGCCTTCCGCCTCATGGATAATCTCCATGGTTCGCCGTTTAGGAGCACCTGTTATTGATCCAGCGGGCAGTAGACGGAAAAGCAAACTACCAATTTCTTCTCTGTAATTAGCAGCGAGTTGTCCTGTAATCTCCGAACTCGTCTGCAATATTTGTCCTTTATTTGTCGCCAAACGGTCGATGTATCGATAGCGAGAAACGCTTATCTGATTGGCAATCATACCCAAATCGTTGCGGATAAGGTCGACAATAGTGGCGTGTTCTGCCGCTTCTTTCTTGTTATTCATCAGTTTTCTCCTTGCGTCGGGGATGTTGGCATCAATCGTTCCCTTCATTGGATAAGAAGAGATAACGCCCTTCTCATTGATACGAACAAATATTTCGGGAGAGAAACAGACGAACTTTCCCTTCATCCAACAGCGATATAACGCCTTTGAACGTATGAAGATGTCATGCAAAGAGAGGTTTGTTTGGATGGGAATCTTGCATGTTAGGTTGGCAAGATAGCTATCTCCTTTCCGTTCATAATGCTTGATAAGGTTGATACGTGGCTCATACTCTTCCCTTTTGAGGGCTTCGATATGCCATTCAACAGCCTCTTGGTCATAGGATTCGTTTGTTGGAATGTTGTTAAAAGAGGGAAAGGAACATAATAACTCCGTAGGATCTATATCACAAGTTTCGGCTATGTATGCTCCATTGGCTTCATAGTTAATGATGAAGACAAAGTCTTTATTCTCTTTTGCTAGTCTGTTCATGCACTCTATGGCAGACTCCCTATTGTATAATCTCATGCCCTGTTTTTCTTTGGAATAGTCTTGTGTTGTATGGAAAGAATCGCTATTTATCCATGGAAAACATATCTTTTGCCTCAAAGACACCTGATTGTTTGCTCTTTGCCAATTCAATCATACAATGTGCTACAAGCTCTGTTTTCATGGGGCGTTGGCTCATGAATAGCCCGAAGCGATTGAGATATTTAAAAATAGAAACAGCTATTTTCTCACTCGTCTTAGTGGTGTTCTTGCGTATTAACGAGGGTGGTCTGAGGATGGAAATCTGCTGGTAAGGTAATTGATTAACGGCCTCCTCTAGTTCACCTTTCATCCTTGGATAAAAGAAATGAGCCTTTGGATTTGCCATAGCAGCCGATACGAGGATGTAAGCCTTTACTCCCTGTTCTGCAGCAGTGCGTGCGAATTGATATTGATAAGTGTAGTCTACCTTGTATTGAGCGTCCTTTGAGCCAGCAGTCTTGCGTGATGTTCCCATGCAAGAGAATACGATGTCGCCATGAATCTGTAGTCTCCAATTATCCGGTTGGTCAAAGTCAACGATGTGCGTCTTTACTTTCTTATGCTGAATCCCTGCATCTCTTCTTACGAAGAGGTCAATCTCTTCAAAGGTGTCATCGCTGATGAGCTGCTGAACAAGGTCTTTTCCTACGGCTCCAGTAGCTCCTAATATGATAGCTTTCATACTTTGTTTTTATTGTTCATATTGGTTATTTGCACTCAAGATATAGCCTTCTTTTATTATTTATAAGGTGTGATAGTAATCTTGGTGCGGTAGGTATTGCGGTCAATTACCTGTTGTATCGTATAGTGTTCGGGGTATATTAACTCTAACCGACGGCACATATTCTCTAGTCCAATGCCTTTCCCACTCTTGTCAGTGGCGTTCTTTGGATAGTTACTATTCTCTGATAAGAAGATGATGTCACCATTCTCTTCAATGATAGAGATGTGTATAAACGATGGTTTACTTGCACTGATACCATGTTTAAAAGCGTTTTCAACAGGCGTAAGGAATAACAATGGGGCTATTAATAGCTGTGAGTTCTGAATTGTGAACTGGCTGGTTATCTCTACATTAGCCCCCGAACGAAGGCGCATGAGGTTGATGTAGTTCTTGATAAAGGCTATTTCGCCTGTTAAACTCACCTCTTTTGGTTGCGTAGCATACAATGTGTAGCGTAATAACTCTGATAGTTGACCTATCGCCCGTTGTGCATTTGCAGGGCTAGTCTGCGTTAGTGACGCTATATTGTTTAGTGTATTAAAGAGGAAATGAGGGTTAAGTTGGTTCTTCAACCAGGCTAGCTCAGCCTCTGTCATCTTCTGTTTCTGTTCTCTTAGCTGTCTTTTCAATGCGTTGTGACGTATATAATACCGCACAAAGATGGCTGCTACGACCATAGCATAGTTGAGTATCATCCATAGAACACCGAACTGATAGAATCCAATTCGGGTGGTTTCGGAGGGCAGTGTGGTGTTATATATATTGAAAAACTGCTTGTCCCAGAGGATAATAAACACTAAGTTGATGATCCAGAAAGTCCATTGTTTGATTCTATCTTTTGCTTCGAAGAAGTAAGGAACAAGTAGATAGAAATTGATCATGAAGACAATTAAGAGCAAGAAGAGTACTAAGGCGTTGATGCGAATTGACTCTTGAATGGTGTTGATATCATGTTCTAGGAGCATGGTGACCAATGTCCAAATGGAGACAAGAGCTGCATATACGCCTACCTGTGCGCCTAATATAGATAGATTGTAGCGTCTCAGGTGTTGTATCATAAACCTCTTTAGTACCTTCATGATGCAAAGATAGACTTTTAAAAGGAAAGATACAAGCGTTTAATATACTACCTTTTTACTTTATCAACATTATTACTATTTTTAACACATACGCCTAATTTGCTCTATACAAGTGCCTTATACATGATGAATTCATTACAAAAAGCCCCTTTCAAGGGGCTTCTCTTGATGATGGGATAGCTATTACTTATTCTTTTCTGCTTGGTCTGCTTTTATCAAAGCAAGTAGATGCTCGACCGCTTCCTCTTCTGGTATATTATGTTCAACACACTCTTGTTTACGATAGAGACTCACCTTCTTTGGTCCAGCACCAACGTATCCGTAGTCGGCATCAGCCATTTCTCCAGGTCCATTAACGATACATCCCATGATACCCACTTTAAGTCCTTTCATGCCTTTAGTGGCTTCTTTGATGCGAGCAATGGTGGTTCTGAGGTCGTAGAGGGTTCGTCCGCAGCCTGGACAAGAGATGTATTCGGTTTTAACCATGCGTAATCTGCCTGCCTGAAGAATAGCGAAAGCAGTCTGTTCCACATCTTCCTGTGCTAAATCTCCATTGTTCATGAGCCATAAACCATCGGTGAGTCCATCCATCATGAGTGCTCCCATGTCCGCAGCAGCTTCTAGTTGGAATTGCTCTTTGGGTCTAACTATTAACGAAGTAGGCGTATTGGCTGGTTGTATCGGTGCATCCGTCGTAGAGTGTTGATACATCTGTGCGAAGATAAGAGGGTTCTTCACCCCAGCAATCATCAGTTGATGAGCCAGTGCGCGTTGGTCTCCAAGGCGGTTCTGATGGTTAGTCATGCAGATAACAACTACCTCTGGATGAGCTTTCAAGCATGCTAAGAACTCCTCGGAAGGTGTTCCGAACTTCAAAACAAGGAACTTCACATCCTTATTAATTGCACTGATGAAAGGCATACCAGTAACTGGAAAGATGGGATAAACGTTCTCCAACGATTGACAACCACTATTGGCAAGATTCATATAGGCATCATAATCGAGGATATACCTTTGTTTCTTCTCTTGTTTCTCTGGTAGTTCGCCCTGCACATAGATGTAGTCTGGACTCGGCAACTCGGCTGATGAAACCTCAACAGCAGCTTGTTTAGGGTGACGAGTAGCAATGACAACGGGCACGTTATCGCCTCCTATGTTACCAGCAGGCACTGTCTTACGACGTACAGGACGCAAATAATCAAAGCCAGTATAGGCTTCTCCTGGGATAAGAAGATGTTTCTCGTGACGGCGAAGATACCATGCAAGGTACTTGGCAACGGGTATCTCACATTCAGGTTCCTCACTTAACGATACGCGAATGGTGTCTCCTATGCCATCAGCAAGCAATGCGCCAATACCAACTGCACTCTTAATACGACCGTCTTCACCCTCTCCAGCCTCGGTAACACCTAAGTGCAATGGGTAAGTCATGCCCTCTTTCTCCATCTCGGAAACTAATAATCGGACAGAGCGAACCATCACTACGGTATTAGAAGACTTGATGGAGATAACGACATCATGGAAGTTATACTTGCGAAAGATGCGTAGGAACTCCATACAACTTGCCACTATGCCCTCCGGAGTATCGCCATATCGATTGCGAATGCGGTCTGATAAGCTACCATGATTTACTCCTATGCGTACTGCCGTATGGTTTTCTTTACAGATATTGATGAATGGAACGAGTCGATCCTCAATCTTCTTCAACTCCTGCGCATACTCTTCATCAGTATATTCAAGCTTTTTGAATGTTCGAGCAGGGTCCACATAATTACCTGGATTGATACGTACTTTCTCTGCATAGAGCGCTGCTACATCTGCAACATTCGCATTGAAGTGAACGTCGGCACACAGAGGTGTGTTGTAACCAGCAGCTCTCAACCCAGCATTGATATGTTGTAAGTTCTCTGCCTCACGCTTTCCTTGTGTGGTAAGGCGCACGAGTTCGCCCCCAGCATCAATGATTCTTTTGGCTTGAGCCACACTTCCTTCTGTGTCATCAGTGGATGTTGTGGTCATAGACTGTATACGAACTGGATTCTCACCACCGATGTTCAATGCCCCAACATGGGCTACCGTGGTCTTCCTCCTGGCATAGTTAAATAAATCAATCATTGTCTTTTATCTTCTTAATTCATACCCCATCACTCAAAACTCATACCTCTCTCTATGCTTAGTAAGTAATTCTAACAATCATGAAGGATGAGTTTTGAATGATGAGTTACGGCTAATAAAGTTGCTTAGCACTTATACTTATAGTCCTGAATGGCTGCTAGTTCCTTATTAGCCTTCTCTATCTTTTGTCCTAAAGACGCCTTCCAGTTATCGATCTTTTGTGCAATAGCATCGTTACCAAGCGCTATCATCTCTGCAGCAAGTATCGCCGCATTCTGTGCGCCATTAACTCCTACGGTTGCAACAGGTATCCCTGGAGGCATTTGAATTATCGATAACATCGCATCGAGACCATCAAGCATACCCTTGATAGGCACTCCGATGACTGGTAATGGGGTTGATGCGGCAATGACACCAGGTAAGGCTGCTGCCATACCAGCACCTGCGATGATAACTTTTACACCTCTTCCCTTAGCTTCTTTAGCAAAGGTTTCAACGGCATCAGGCGTTCTGTGTGCTGAAAGAGCATTCACTTCGAAAGGAATCTCTTGCTGTTCTAACCACTTACAAGCCTTTTCCATTACTGGTAAGTCGCTTGTCGAACCCATGATAATACTAACTAATGGCTTCATATTTAATTCTTGTTTTAGATGAGTTGATGCTTATCTCGTTTACTTATAAGTTTATAATCGTAAGGAAGGAACTGATGATACCAAGGAAGAAACCCGATGTCACTTGTTCTAAAGTGTGCTGTCTTAGAATCATCCTACTGCTTCCAACCATTCCAGAAACTATCAGTGTAAGGCATAGCCACCACATTGGATCAAAGTTATACATCAATGAGAAGGCTATCAAAGAACCTGTTACTCCACCAATAGCTGCCGTATGCGTCGATATTTTCCACCATATATTAATGATGGCGCAGAGTATCTGTATGACCAGAGCAACTATGAGTATCGAGGTCAGCATGTGCGGTAGATGAAGTAAGTTCATGATGTAGAAGCACGTAAAATAGCACACAATGGATAATATATAAGGTACTACTCGCTTCTCTTTCTGCCCTAATTGTATAGGAGTCCACCCCTGATACTGACGGTAGAGATGGATAAGAATGGTGGGAAAAAGCACTGTAAAGGCATAAACCAATAGGATATAAGAGAGCTTAGCTTGCCACGGGAACATGCTAAGATAGCTGAAGGTAAAGATAGCAAGAATGCCTACTACGGGTAAGTAAAAGGGTGTGAGCACCATACTCACTACTCTTGCGGTTAATATAATATTCTTTTCATTCATCTCAAATGGTTCTTCTAATACCTTTACAATCATTCTTTTCTAAGCCTTGCAACCGGTAAGCCCAGTTGTTCTCGATACTTAGCAACCGTGCGCCGAGCAATCGGGAAGCCCTTTTCCTTTAGTTGTTTTGCTAATGCGTCATCGCTAAGAGGCTTACTCTTATCCTCTTCCTTGATTAGATCTCGCAGTGCTATCTTGATCTTCCGAGTAGACATTTCCTCGCCATCAGTGGTTGTGTAGCTATCAGAGAAGAAGAACCTAAGTGGGAAAGTGCCCCACTTTGTTTGCGCATACTTGATGTTGCTCACTCGAGAAATCGTCGAGATATCTAGTCCGGTGCGGTCAGCTATATCCTTAAGAATCATTGGCTTCAATTCAGCCTCATCCCCGTCTTGGAAGAATTTACGCTGAATATCAATGATAGCACGCATTGTTACTTGTAGAGTATGGCGTCTTTGCTTCACTGCCTCAATGAATCCTTGTGCCTTATCAACCTTCTCTTTGGCATAAAGCAAGGCTTCCTTCTCTTGTCGATTCATACCCGCTTTATTGTTCCGATAGGCTGCCAGCATCTCATTAAAGCTCGGTGAGACGTGTAACTCAGGTAGATTACCATGATTAAGACTAAAGGTAATGGTGCCATCATCCTCTGTTTCGATGATAAAGTCAGGTGTTATCTGTTGCAGGTTACGCCCTTGTGTTTCCCCCATAGACGCTCCCGGCTTTGGATTTAACTTGCGTATCTCCTTTTGCAAGGTCTCCACTTGAAGATCAGAGAGCCCCATTGCAACCTTAATCTTATCCCAATGCTTCTTCGTGAAAGCATCGAAATGGCGTGTGAGAACCTGTTTCACATATTGATATAACTGTCCGTTGCGTTTCCACTCGCCGTTTTCAACCTTTCGTTCTACTTGTAGTAACAAACATTCCTGCAAACTTCTGGCACCGATACCAGCTGGATCAAAGTCCTGCAATAGCTTTAGTACATCCTCAATCTCCTGTGTTGTAGCATCAATACCATGGTAGATTGCAAGTTCATCACTGATGGTGTCCAAGTCTTTCCGCAGTAGTCCATCATCGTCCAAACTACCAATAAGATACTCCAGAATATCCCTTTGCCGTTCAGTTAGCTCCAGTTCGCCCACTTGCTCATTGAGTTTATCGATAAAGGAAGTGGTATCTCCGTAAACAATCTCCTCATAGTCAGCATTGTTGCGTTGCTGTCTTGAATCGTAAGTCGGCAAGTCGTCATCCGATTGCATACGTTCCAAAGCAGAGTCAAGGGCGTCTTGTCTCTCCTCACGTTCCTGTTGTGAGTCGAAATCATCATCCTCTCTCTGTTCTACGGAATCGTTTGTATCAATGCTATCAGACTCCTCTCCGCCTGCTTCTAACGCTGGGTTATCATCTAACTCGGCGTTCACAGACTCTTCCAGTTCGGTGAGTGGCATCTCTAAGAGCTTCACTTGCAACATTTGTTGCTGTGAGAGACGCTGCACCTGTTGCTGTTTTTGGGTCTGAATCTGTACTTGTTCTTGTGCCATTACTATACCTGAATTACGCTACAAAAGTACTAAAAAAAAGCATGAAAATCACTGGAAGTAATCTTTTAATTGTGCAGCTAGGGCAGAAAGTCTATCTGGGTTATCATTACCATATCGGTTCCATATATCCTGACAAGGCAATAACAGGGGTGTAATCATTAGTTCTTCGCGATTGAGATAAGGGTCACAAAACTGAAAGGCATCCATTACCTCCACCACTGAATGGGCCTTTATCTTCATCAACTTAGCCATTTCTCGTATCTCGGGAGTCTCTTCTACCATCGTGATAGGCGTCAGTCGGAAGTAAAGATCTAATATTATCACGAGCATGAAAGGTCTCAATTCATTATAACCATCTATTGGAAGGAAGTCATGCTCAAATGTTTCCCTTAGTTGCACACCATTATAAAACTCCTTCGCTTTGCCGAATCCCTTCATTGAACGCAGTTTCTTCACATCCTTATTGAGCTTGCGTGTGTTCTCAGCGTAGGTTTCCCAGATAAGTTGTAACACTGGTGTGTCACGGTGGCGCAGCTTGAATTGCTGTTCATAGAGGCTCTTTGGCGGTATATGAAGTTCCAAACTAAGCTCTACCAACGCATGGGAATACATTGGCTTCATGCCCTCCGGCTTCTTTAAATACAGCTGGAGGAGGAGTAACCAGTAGTCGTCAGACCATAAGGGATGTGTCGCCATATATAGAAAGGAGTATCTTTGTTTTTCGCAAAGATACTCCTTTTTATATTAATAAGCAAATTTTTGCTCACTTCTGATAGCCCTCTCTATTGCTTCGTACCGCCCACTAAGTCATCATTCTTTATGCTCCTATCAACTTTCTTCACGTTTGCACGCAGCTTTCCGAAGTTCCATGAGAGGCTAATACCGAACTCTCTTGGCTTATCCCAAGACTTTTCTTGACCTATAAAGTCTCCTTTCACGGTACGCGTGTTATACTCCTGTCGTTTCGTGAAAGGCATTTTGCTATAAAGTGTAAGGGTGAGTTTATCTTTGAGGAAACGTCTGGTAAGATTGAATACATAGTTGTTCCAGTGTTCCCCATATAGGTAAGGCGTATATACAGGGCGTCCGAATTGCACATAAAGGTTCGCCTCGAAAGTCAATTTCCATGGTAACTTCTGTTCCACATCGAAGTATATATCCCCCCAGCAGCCCCTGTTCTTTATCGAAGGAGAGGGGATGCTGATTCGTGAATAATTAACCGAACCATTCAAACTAAGGCTCGTTCCCGTGAAAGGTTGCCATTGCATGTAAGAAGAGACACCCAGACTTCTCTTCTTCATAACGTTATCGTATGTTGCAACAATATCCTGTCCATCAGTGTAACGGGTTCCTGTTATATCGTTATTAGTGAAGGAGTAATAAGGAGTGAAGCTCCATGTCAGTTTCGGAGTGATTAATGTATAGGTCATTTGGAGCTTCTGGTTATGACTACTTCCTAAGTTGGCATTACCATAAGATACATAGTTTGGTGTGCGAACAACAGCCGGATTAAGATACTTGATACCAGGTCTATTGATGCTTGTACTATAACTGAACTTTAGCGTTTGGGCGTCTGTTATCTTGTATTGAACGCTTGCGGAGGGCACCCAGTCATAGAGATTGGCATGGAAACCGGTTGCGCTTCCATCTGGAAACTCGGCTTTCATGTAGCTATACTCATATCTCAAGCCAGCTCGAGCAGACCAATTACCAGCCGTAAAGAGGTAAGACAGATAGGCAGCAGCCACCTGTGTGTTATGCTTAAACTCCTTGTCTTCGTTCGGCATAGAGCCTGTGTAATCTGTACGTGTGTGACTGTTATTGTTGCGAAGGATGTATTTTAGACCGCTTTCGAGCTTATGCTGTTTACCAAAGGGGCGCACGTAATCCAGTTGGAAGGTGTGTTCCGTGAATCGCTCACGCGAGTGTAAGTCACAAGCAGTGTAGTTGAAGGGTGCATTCACAAGGTTACTTAACTCTATGTGATTGGTCTTCCTATTTCGTGTAGCAGCCAACATGTAAGACAGTGTGAGCACTTCTCCATCCAAGTGAGTCTTGTGCTGATAGTCTAATCGCCCTCCGATGTTGAAATAAGAGTAGTGAGGTATCGTTGTGGATTCATCATATTGATAGAGAAGATGGTTGTTCTTGTCCCATCGTTTATAGTTCGATATAATCGTATTGCCCACCTTATAACCGAAAAGAGAGGCCGATGCAGTCAAGAGATTCAGTGAGTCAAGCTCATAACTGGCACTGACGTTACCGATATGAATGTTCCCACTCGTGGCGTGGTGACTCTTTTCAAGAGATTTCTCACCCGTCTTGAGGTATGTAAACGAGCTTTCTACCTCTCTTTCCGTTTGCTTCCCTGCCTGATAATATTCCATGTAGTTAATGGTAGTAGTGAGCTTTCCCACCTGCGTAGTGAGCGTTGTTCCAAGTCCAACAGAGCCGTATGAACTTACATTTGTTTGTATATTGCCTGATAATCCTTGCATGCGTACATTGCTCATCGTTACGATGTTGAGTATAGTTGACGTCCCTTCGGCATCATACTTAGCACCGGGATCGGTGATAACCTCAATCCTCTTGATGGTAGAAGCAGGCATTGCTTTCAGTATCTCTTTGAGACTTTGCCCTGCAAAAGCAGGGTCGGGGTGCCCGTTCTTATATACTTTGAAGTTCGTAGAACCTTGTACTTTGATATTGTCCTGACCATCGACAGTGACGAAAGGAACCTTTTTCAGCACCTCTAACGTGTTCTTCGTTTGTGCCGTCACATCGTCTTTCACGTTGTAAGTCAGCTTGTCAATATCATTCTTAATCAGCTGTTTTTGATGCGTCACAACGACTTCTTTCAACTTTTGCGTCTTCGTTGTGTCACTCTTAGTGGCTTCTTGTGCCGATAAAGGGGTTGTCAAGAAGAGGATTATTGATAGTAGGATGGCGTTTCTTCTCATAATGGTATCCTTTCTAAGATATAGTTAATAATCGGAGACAAAGATATGTTTTTTCTTTCAACTTGTCAATAGTTACTACTTGTTTTTTTACGTTTTTTTACCTTTCCCAACCCCTCCCAAGGAGGGGAGTGCCTAACGGAAGCCAGCAAGGGGACGGCAGGTCGGGGTGTAACGATGCAATGCCTCGTTAGCTGTAACAGCAGGGGTAAAGACAAAGAGACGCCTTCTTTGTTTTGAAGAGGGCGTTTCTTCCATGCGAAGAGGGCGTTTCCTTGATGTGAAGAGACGCCTTTTTTGTTTGTAAATAACGCTATTCACTCCCCTCTCCATTCGGAGAGTGGTTGGGGGTGAGGCTTTTTTAGTGTTTTAATCGTTGGTCGTTAAGCGAATTAAAGACCGGTAAATAGCATTAGTATCGAATACTTTTTGTAAATTTGCACATTAGTTATAACAAGTGAAAAGAATGGAATACAACTTCAGAGACATTGAGCAGAAATGGCAACAGAAGTGGGTTGATTTGAAGACTTACAAGGTTGTTGAAGATAAGAATAAACAGAAGTTCTACGTGCTAAACATGTTCCCTTACCCATCTGGGGCAGGCTTACATGTGGGTCACCCGTTGGGTTATATAGCCAGTGATATATATGCTCGCTATAAGAGACTCAATGGTTTTAACGTCTTAAACCCTATGGGTTACGATGCTTATGGGCTCCCCGCAGAGCAGTATGCCATACAGACTGGACAGCACCCAGAGGTTACGACGAAGAAAAACATAGCCCGTTACCGTGAGCAACTGGATAAGATTGGCTTCTCATTTGACTGGGATAGAGAGGTAAGAACGTGTGACCCGCATTATTACCATTGGACTCAATGGGCATTCGAACAGATGTTTAACTCCTATTACGACAATCGTTTGCAGAAGGCGCAACCTATTTCTCAACTCGTAAAGCACTTTGAAGAGGAGGGAACTCTCAATCTCGACGTGGCTAAAAGTGAGGAGTTTGTATTCTCAGCACGCGACTGGATGAGCATGGATGAGCATGAGCAACAGGAGAAACTGATGAACTATCGCATTGCTTACTTGGGTGAGACGATGGTGAATTGGTGCCCTGGTTTGGGTACAGTGTTGGCTAATGACGAGGTTGTCAATGGTGTTAGCGAGCGTGGCGGATACCCAGTTGTACAAAAGCTGATGAAGCAGTGGTGCCTAAGAGTGTCTGCTTATGCCCAGAGACTATTGGATGGTTTAGAGAAAATAAACTGGTCTGATTCTATTAAAGAGACCCAGAAGAACTGGATAGGACGCTCGGAAGGAACAGAGGTGGAGTTTAAGTATGTTACTCCAAATGGTTCTGAAGGGCAGAAAGAAGGAAAGTTTACCATCTTCACAACGCGTGCTGATACAATGTTTGGCGTCACTTTCATGGTTCTTGCACCAGAGTCTGAACTCGTAGCAGAGCTTACCTCGGATGCACAGAAAGCTGAGGTGGAGGATTATCTGGCTTATGTAAAGAAGCGAACAGAGCTTGAACGAATGTCAGATCGTAAGGTGACGGGTGTCTTCTCAGGCTCTTATGGTATTAATCCATTCACTGGTGAGCAGCTTCCTATATATGTGTCTGAATACGTATTAGCGGGCTATGGCACTGGAGCAATTATGGCTGTGCCTGCTCATGACAGCCGTGATTATGCCTTCGCAAAGCACTTTAACTTGCCAATCGTACCTCTGATTGAGGGCGCGGACGTGTCGGAAGAGAGCTTCGATGCGAAAGAAGGAATCGTTATTAACTCTCCTGCGGAAGGCAAGGAGGCTGCTTTGGAGGGTTTCTCTCTCAATGGGCTCACGGTGAAAGAGGCTATCGCAAAGACAAAGAAGTTTGTTAGTGAGAGAGGAATCGGACGTGTGAAGGTGAATTACCGACTGCGTGATGCCATCTTCTCACGCCAACGCTATTGGGGAGAACCATTCCCTGTCTATTATAAGAAAGGGATGCCTTACATGGTACCAACGGACTGCTTGCCGTTGGAGTTGCCTGAGATAGATAAATATGAGCCTACTGAGAGTGGCGAACCACCATTGGGTCGTGCGAAGATGTGGGCTTGGAGCGAGAAAGAAAACAAGGTTGTTGATAAGTCATTAGTAGATGATGAGACCGTATTCCCGCTTGAGTTGAATACAATGCCAGGTTTCGCAGGTAGTTCGGCATACTATCTTCGCTACATGGATCCGCATAATAACGATGCACTTGTGGGTCGCGAGGCTGATGAGTATTGGCAGAATGTGGACTTATATGTGGGTGGTACCGAGCATGCCACTGGTCACTTGATATACAGCAGATTCTGGAATAAGTTCTTATTCGATATTGGTTGCAGTTGTAAAGACGAACCATACGAGAAGTTAGTGAACCAGGGTATGATTCAAGGACGCTCTAACTTTGTTTATCGAATCAATTCCGATGACCACTCAAAGGCTCCTGTCTTTGTTAGCTTAGGGCTGAAAGACAAGTATGAAACGACTCCTATCCATGTCGATGTGAATATTGTTCATGCTGATGTACTCGATGTTGAGGCTTTCAAGGCATGGCGTCCTGAATACAAAGATGCCGAGTTTATCTTCGAAGATGGTAGTAAGTCGGCTGATAGAACATCGAATGATAGTACCGCAGGTAATGCTGTTTACAAGTGTGGTTGGGCGATAGAGAAGATGTCAAAGTCCATGTTCAACGTTGTCAATCCAGATGATATTGTGGAGCAGTATGGCGCTGATACACTTCGTCTCTACGAGATGTTCTTAGGTCCGGTAGAGGCTAGTAAGCCTTGGGATACCAATGGTATTGATGGATGTTTCCGCTTCTTAAAGAAGTTCTGGAAGCTTTATCAACAGGAACTGAACGATGAGGAGCCATCGAAGGAGTCGTTGAAGAGTGTGCACAAGCTTATCAAGAAGGTGACAGGAGACATCGAGCAGTTCTCTTACAACACTGCTATTTCAGCGTTCATGATATGTGTTAATGAGCTAAGTCAGCAGAAGTGCGCTAACAAGGAACTGTTGAAAAAGCTGGTAATTGTCATTGCGCCATTTGCACCACACATGGCAGAAGAGTTGTGGGAGCAGTTGGGTGGTGAGACAAAGAGCGTTTGTGATGCCACTTGGCCAGCTTGGGACGAGTCTTACCTAGTGGAGAATGAGGTGCAACTGACAGTTTCTTTCAATGGTAAAGCACGTTTCCAAATGACTTTCCCAGCTGATGCTACAAAGGAAGACATCGAGAAGTGCGCATTAGCAGACGACCGCAGTAAGCATTACATAGATGGTAAAACAATCGTAAAGACCATCGTTGTACCTCGAAAGATTATCAACATCGTTTGTAAGTAACTAATATCTAAACCAGAGAGGATGTGTGTTTACACTGCACACATCCCCTCTATATACCTTTTAAGACCTATGACTATTAATCAACAGCTTATCCGTTCAGAAGCAAAGGATTATCTCTTTCTTACGATGGGACTGCTTCTTTATGCCGTTGCCTTCACTATCTTCCTCCTTCCTTATGAGATTGTTACGGGTGGAGTAACGGGTATGTCCGCCATTGTTTACTATGCAACTGGATTCAAGATAGAGAACACTTACATGATAATCAACATCTCCCTGTTGGTTGTCGCACTAAAGATTCTGGGCTTCAAGTTTATGATGAAGACCATATATGCTATCTTCGCACTCTATTTCATGCTGAAGTTTGCACAAGACCTGATGCCTGTTGATGCTCATGGACACTTCATTAAGGTGCTTGGGGAGGGGCAGGATTTCATGTCATTGATTATTGGCTGTTGTATAACTGGTACTGGTCTTGCCATCGTCTTCTTAAATAATGGAAGTACGGGAGGCACTGATATCATCGCAGCATGCGTCAATAAGTATCGCGACATATCGTTAGGACAAGTGTTGATGGGCGTCGATATATTGATAGTAGGTAGTTGTCTCTTCTTCCCGCAGTTTGGTTCTATGGTCGACCGATTGCATAAGATGGTCTTTGGATACTGCACTATGTTCATCGAATGCTTCATGCTTGACCATGTAATGAACATGAGAAGGGAGTCAGTACAGTTCCTTATCTTCTCATGGAAACATGAGGAAATAGCCAAAGCTATCGTCGATGAGACGGAGCACGCCCTTACTATACTCGATGGACATGGTTGGTACACAGGCAATGACATGAAGGTTATATGCTTACTAGCGAAGAAGAACGAGAGTAAAACTATCTTCCGTCTTATCAAGATGGTTGACCCTACAGCCTTCGTAAGCCAGAGTTCGGTCATAGGAGTGTATGGCGAAGGCTTTGATCAGATAAAGATTAAGGCAAAGAAGGATAAGAGGAAGCAGATAGAGAAGCTGCAACAAGCTGCTGAGAGTGTGCCTGTAAACAAAGAATAAATGGCTTTTTGAGATGAAAATAGTATTTGCAACGAATAATAAACATAAGTTAGAAGAGATCAAGGACATCTTAGGTAAGGACTTCGAGATTGTTTCTTTGGCTGAAATAGGCTGTCATGAGGATATTCCAGAGACGGGTTTAACATTGGAGGAGAACGCTCGCCAAAAGTCAACCTACATCGTTGAGCATTACAACCACGATTGTTTTGCGGATGATACGGGGCTTGAGGTGGATTCACTCAATGGTGAACCAGGTGTTCATTCAGCCCGTTATGCTGAAGGAACTGACCACGATAGCGAAGCAAACATGCGTAAGTTGCTATCGAAGATGTCGAATGTTAAGGATCGTACAGCACGTTTCCGCACGGTTATCTCATTAATCATTAATGGTGTAGAACATCAATTTGAAGGGCGTGTCGAAGGGCGTATTGCAACCGAGAAACATGGTACAGAAGGCTTCGGATATGACCCTATTTTCATTCCAGAAGGCTATGACAAGAGCTTTGCAGAGCTTGGCGAAGAGGTGAAGAATCAGATTTCTCACCGTGCAAGAGCCGTTAAGAAGCTCGCAGAATACCTTTCCTCATCTTGCTAAAGCATTCCTCTACGTGCTATCAATACTCCTTCCTGTTTATAAATGTAGCTGTGTGGCTTTGGTAACAGAGCTACAACGGCAATGTGTGGAGTGTGGTATTGCGTATGAGATCATCGTGGCTGACGATGGGACAATGGCTGATACTACGAATCAGTACATCGTTGAGTGTAACAAAGTCATTGGTCAGTTAGAGGGCGTGCGGTATATTATAAGGCTGGAGAATGTCGGTCGGTCAGCCATTCGCAACTTCCTTTTCTCGCAATCAAAAGGTGATTGTATTCTCTTTATAGATGGTGATTTATCCCTTGATAACCCCGATTTCATTCGTAGATACACGCAGGCAGAAGGTGATGTGGTCGTTGGTGGCATCAAAATAGGTGGCAATCCAGAACAATGGAAAGGGAATCTTAGATATAAATATGAGTGTGCTTTCGAACGAAAGAATAGTTTGAGTGATAGACAGAAGAGACCTTTTCAAAGTTTCCGCACTACTAACTTTATGGTAAAAAGAGCGGTCTTTGTCCAACACCCATTTGACGAGAAGCTCACTCATTATGGTTATGAAGATGTATTGTGGGGTAAGGCTCTTGAAGAGAACGGGGTTCAGATAACCCATATTAATAATCCCATAACCCTAACCGACTATGAGAATAACACTTTGTTTATAGATAAGACGGAGGAGTCTTTACGAACTCTTTATGAGTACCAGATGCTATTGAAAGGATATTCTAAGTTGTTAGAAATGAAAGATAGGATGGTACGATTTCATCTAGTGAAGGCTATTCTAATAGTTCATAAATTGTTCGGTGAGAAGGTAAAGATGCTTTTGCAAGGCAATAAACCAAGCGTCTTTCTGTTTAATGTATATAAGCTCATGTATTATATAAGCCTTGAGCAGCAAGCAAGATAATATTCATTTCGACAAGAACCCACTATGACAATAAAACGAATTATCCTATCTTTTATCATTCTCATATCCTCTCTCTCTGCTTTTGCAGGAGGTATTGGGACATGGAAGTCTTACCTTTCTTATGCCAACATACAATGGGTTGAGCAAGGAGGCAATCGGTTATATGTACTTGCATCTAATGCCCTTTACACCTATAATAAGGCTGATCAAAGTATTCAAACATACGATAAACAGAACGGACTAAGCTCTATTGACATCCGATTCATTGGTTGGAACGAAGTTGCCAAGCGCCTTGTTATTGTCTACGAAGACAATAATATCGACCTAATGGACGCTAAGGGGAACGTTACGAACGTACCCGACTATTACTTAAAGGCTTTGACTTCCGACAAGACTATCTATAGTATTGATATGAATGGGGCTTATTGCTATCTCTCAACAGGCTTCGGACTTGTCAAACTCAATGTTGCTAAGGCAGAAATAAGCGATAGTTACAACCTCTCTTTCCCGGTTAATTATAGTTATCTGGATGGTTCTTATATCTATGCCGCAAGCCAGTCTAATGGGCTATATCGTGCTCCGTTAACGGCAAACTTGCTCGATAAGAACAACTGGACACGGGTTGGTGGCTATGTGGCAAGACCTAAGACGATGGCTGTAAACCTCCTTAATCAAGCGAAAACATTGAGTCCCGGAGGTCCAAAGTATAATGGTTTTACCTATATTCAATACCTTAATAACCGCTTATATACCGTTCCTGGTATGTTTAAATCAGGTTATGGAGATTCTAATACACCTGGTGCTGTACAGATTCTACACGATGATGAGTGGACGAATTATCAAGAGAATCTATCGTTAAAAACGGGCTATGACTATCTTGATAACAATGTTCTTGCAGTCGATCCACGCAATGCTAACCATGTATTTGTTGGTGGAAGAACAGGCTTATATGAGTTTCTTGGTGGGCAGTTAAAGACTTATTATAACAAAGACAACAGCTTGTTACAAGGCGCAATGGACCGAGGACGAGAGTTAGGAAACAACTATGTGCTTATTAATGGACTTTGTTTCGATAATAAAGGAGACCTTTGGATATTAAATAGTCAAGCCTCCAGAGAGAATCTCTTGCGTCTTTCGGCTGATGGACAGATGACTTCTTTCAGTAAGCCAGCCCTTATGAAGGATGGAGTAGGGGGCTCAGTCCTAACAAGTATGGTCTTTGATAACCGCAACAACTTATGGTTCTGTAACGATCACTGGGGCTATCCGGCTTTGTTCTGTTACCAACCAGCAACCGACAAGTTGCTTTCTTTCACTCGATTTGTCAATGAGGATGGTTCAAACTTAGACTTAGTACCCCATAGCGTGACACCTTTGTCGAATGGAGATGTGTGGGTTACCACTACTATAGGACCACTTCTCTTGTCTCGTTCGGCTATTGATAACCCTGAAACAGCCGTTTTTACGCAGGTAAAAGTGCCTCGTAACGATGGTACCAACCTTGCCGATTATCTTCTGTCGGGCATTGATGTCACCTGTATGGCTATTGATGGAGGGGGCAGGAAATGGTTTGGAACAAAGGCAAATGGTGTTTATCTCATCAGTGCCGATAATATGACACAGGTGAAACACATCCTCTCTTCAAATAGTCCGCTCCTATCGGATAATATCCTTTCTATCGCTATCAACAACGCAACAGGCGAAGTCTTCTTCGGTACGGACAAGGGTTTATGCTCTTACATGAGCGATGCGACGACACCATCCGACCAACCAAGTGAGAACAAAACATACGCTTATCCAAATCCAGTTAAGCCCGGTTATACAGGTTCAATCACCATTGTTGGACTCTCAATGAACGCTGATGTGAAGATTGTCACTACAAATGGTGTACTCGTTGCAGCAGGTACTAGCAATGGTGGTAGCTTTGTTTGGGATGGCAAGGACAAGTTCGGTAAACCTGTTGCATCGGGTGTTTACATGGTTGAAAGTGCTGATGAAGACGGCAACAATGGTGTTGTTTGTAAGGTGGCGATTGTTAGATAGAGAGGAAATATTAGTGAATTTATAATAATCTGACTATAAGGACACTGATAATGGAGGGGTGTCAATAGAGCAAATGATGGTAGAGAGGGAACGTTGGATAGACATGCTGCGAGGTTTCTGTATGTTGGCAATATTGTTAGACCATACTGAAATCTATTATACAGGAGGTAACCTTATTCCTTATGATTGGTATGTTTCGAATGTTCTAATCGTCTTTTTCTTTCTGTCAGGATACCTCATGTACAAACAGCAAGGCTTTTCTTTGAGGCACAAGCTGACTTCGATAGGGCGCAGTCTACTTCTTCCTTACTTTCTCTTTACCATAGTTTTGGCACTTCCGAAAGCCTTTGTACATGGTCATAGTATAGACTGGGAGAGTTTATTATTACCTATCTTGACAGGTCGAGCCTCTTGGTTTATAGCTGCCTTAATAGTTTCTGAAGTTGTTTTTAGCCTTTTCTTGTGGATAACTCGTGGAAAAGTTATACCCTTATTCATTCTCTCTTCTTGTGCTTTTGTTGGTTCGGTACTTTTAACGAAACAATCCACTGCTTATCCTTGGTGTATCAACAATGCCTTGCAAGCAGTCCTTTTCCTTTATATCGGATGGTTTTATCAATGTCGAAAAGATGTTTTCAACCATATCAACACACCATTATTCACATCATTCCTCTTTATATTTCTTATAGTAATAAAAGGTTATGCAACGTGCAAAGGGGTGCATACGATGATATACCCAATGGGTATAGACTCTTATTTCATCTTCTTTCTTGATATGTTAACGAGCATTTTCTTACTTGTCAATGTTTGTAAGCAACTGCCAAGATGTAAGCCTTTAGAGTGGGTTGGAGCGCATAGTATTGTTTATTATTTCGTCTGTGGAGGTGTTCCCCTTTGCTTATCTTTAGCACTTGAGAAGGTGGATTTAGGCTATCATGGAGCTTATTATAGTGTACTGATAGCCTATGCTTTGGTCTGCATAGTGGCAAGCTGTATTGTAGCAATCGTCTATCGCTACTTGCCATTTATGCTTGGAAAGCTTCATTAAGCCCTTTCTTTACCTTGTATGAGGCTATAACTGTTATAGACGTATAAACTCACAACAAATGAAGAAACGCCCTTTTGAGGGCAAAGAGAGCCTCTCCTTGATGCAAAGAAAGCCTCTCTTCAAATTGAAGAAAGGCTCTCTTTGTTTTTTAAAGCTGGTTTTCTCTTATTTCTTTAGTTATTAAGAGGGGGTATAGATGAGGCTTAGGATTGGGTGAAAATCTACTTTTTAGGCTCAGACCTCTTATCCTTTACCTTCTTAATCTTTACCTTCCCTTGTAGTATATCTTCGCTTGGGAGATCTATACCGAGGCTGCGGGCACGCTCCAGATTGCGACTCCTTGCCTTACGCTGCGTATCTGCCTTCTGCTTAGTAATTGCTCCAGGCTTCTGTTGATAGAGCGGTAGAAGGCGTGGATTCCACGTTCCTTGCACATCACGTTTCGCCTTGCACTCTATGGATTTGGGGTAGTAATACACCGCCTCAGGCTCTCGCTGCGTTGCATAATCACCTCCGTCCCACTTGCCGTTATCGTTATCATCGACAATGAGACGCATGTAGTACGTGCCAGGCTTGATGTAGTAGAAGGTCGCCTTATCGTCTTTTGCGATTGTTTCCCTTACTGGTTTATCGCTTTCGTTGAGCAGTTGTACGAGGCAGTTCTTGCCCTTCATACCCTCAAGAGACATCACCAAGGTGCCATACTCATCAATGGAAGGGATGCGAATACCCTGTTTGTACTTCTTAGAAAGCCTCCCGTAGATATCCGTGAAGGCTGCTGAATCAAGCTCCAAGCTGTATTCTTTGCCCGTATCCCACGCACTGACGAGTTGTAACTGACGTGGTTTTCCGGGTTCAGTACCCAACTGGTACTTCGCTCGATACCATGAGCTGTCCACCTTCTCATAGAGTTGTATCTTGGAAGTATCGATCTTCTCTATTGGAGCAGCAATCTCGAAGGATAGATTCTGGTCTGGACTCATCTGCGACGGGACGTTATATTTCACATCAAGAGGCTTTGCTGGCATTGCTGTCTCATACGCTTTCCCACGTTCCTTAGCCTTATCTTGCTTCTTTTTCCACTTGTCGTATTCCTCTTGTTGGCTCTTCAAGCGCTTTGCATAAGGTGTTTTGGCGAGTAGCTCAAGCGTCTCGGTCTGTGGAACAAGCCTCCCCGTGCTGTCCGTCATATTGTAAGTCATCTTCATACGTAGGGTGTCTTGATTGATAAGCGCAGAGTCACGAAGCCAATAAGTAATGGTGTCTTGGTTCATACTTGGCTCTTCCAAGAAGGCATCCTTAGCGTTGAAATTCAGTGGGGTAAGCTGTGGTAGGCTCGCATCTCCATAGCTAAAGAAGAGCGTGAAGTGGTCTGCATCCTTTCTTTCTGCCTTTATGAAGTATCGATCTGTTTGTACAGCTGTGAAGGCAGAGAGCGTTACGTCGTCTGGAAGAAAGTGGGTGTAAGGCACCTGCTTAATGTCTTTGATGTGCAAAGAGTCCGTCCATAGCGTGTCTTGTCGTATGTCCGGCTTCCACGAAGGCATGATAACTTCAGGTGTGAAAGCAATCTCCTCACTCTTTTGATTGTACATGTAATTGCCGTCCGCATCCTTTAGTGCATAGATGCGATAGTCTCCTTTAGCAACACCACGTATCACAAAGTGCCCCCGACTATCGGTTCTTGAGACGCGCAACATCGGTAGTTTCTGGAAAGCAGTGTCACTCTGATTGCTGTAAAGACCCACAAGTATCCCCTTGATAGGCTCCAGATTCTCTGCTTCCAACACATAGCCAGATACTTCGAGAGTATCAATATGATCGCCAGTAGAGAAGCTGTAAGTGTAATTACCTAGTGGATTGCCCTCGTTGTTATCGGAGATTGCATCCGAGAAGTCGATAGTGTAGGTTGTATTCGGCTGTAGTTTGTCTTGCAAAGCGACGGAGATATGCTTGCCTTGAGCCTTTATCTCTGGTGCTTCTAGCTGTGGTGGAGACACAACAACCTTCTCTGATGCGTTCTCTAACTTGATGAACTCATCGAAAAAGATGTTCACTTTCTTACTGTTTACATCGGTTGCTCGATCAGAGGGAGAGGCTCCAACGACCTTAGGAGGTGTCTCATCAAACCATCCACCATCGGGTTGTCCCATCTTAGCACACGACACTAACGATAGGAGAAGGAGGGTTATAAGACTATATGCGAGTGTTATTTTCTTCATATCTTATTGAACTTTTATAGTCGATGAGGGGCTTATGCCGAGCATTCTATGTGGGTATTTACAATCAAGAAGAGCGTATTTACTGGTTCATTGTCAGTAATTCTTCAAGATTAGAACGGCTGTTTGACAAGCGAGGAATCTTGTGTTGACCACCGAGCTTACCCTTTGTTTTCAGCCAATCATTGAAGAGGTTCTTACGAGCGACAATGATTTCGAGGGGCTGAAGGGTCACATTATGATAGCGTTTAGCCTCATAATCGGAGTTGATCTCTTGTAGTTTGTTATCGAGGATAGTGGCAAACTCTGCAATAGACGCTGGTTCTTTTGCAAACTCAATGAGCCATTGGTGTCGGCACTTAGCCTTTGCATCCATATAAATAGGTGCTGCGGTATAGTCTAATATTTGTGCTCCTGTAGCCTTACAAGCGGCATCGAGTCCCTTTTCAGCATTGTCCATGATGAGTTCCTCACCAAAGGCATTGATGAAATACTTGGTTCTTCCGGTGATAATAAACTTATAAGGACGGGTGGAAGTAAACTGTACTGTGTCGCCAATCTCATATCTCCAAAGACCGCAAGAGGTACTAATCAGCATGGCATAGTTGCGTCCAACCTCTACACCAGATAGTGGAACGATGTTTGGATGATCGTTTCCAAACTCGTCCATAGGCAAGAACTCGTAGAATACTCCATAATCAAGCATGAGCGACATACTGCTATCTGAAGGGTCATCCTGTATTCCGAAGAACCCTTCCGAGGCGTTATATGTCTCCATATAGTTCATTCCCTGCTTTGTAATAAGCTGTTCGTATTGTTCTCGATAGGGTGTAAAAGCAATGCCACCATGGAAGAATACCTCCAAATTAGGCCATACTTCTTCAAGATGTTGTTTACCACTTAGCTCCATAACACGCACTAATACGGATAGCATCCATGATGGTACACCAGAGATATTAGTGATGTTTTGCGTAAGAGTTTCCCGTGCTATTCGATCGCGTTTCACCTCGAAGTCACTCAATAGAGCAGTCTCTTTCTTGGGTACACGCACGATATTTGCAAGTGGATTAATATTCTCTATGAGTATTGCACTTAGGTCTCCAACAAGGGAATTGTGCAAGTTGTAGTTGGGAGAATGACTACCACCAAGGATCAAACCTTTGCCATTGAAGAGTTTACTCTCAGGGTGATTACTAAGGTAATAAGCGATTACATCCTTACCTCCTTGGTAATGAATGGTTTGCAGTCCTTCGTGAGTTACAGGGATAAACTTGCTCTTGTCGTTTGTAGTTCCTGATGACTTAGCATACCATCTAACCACTCCTGGCCATAGAATATCACGTTCTCCATGACGCATTCTATCGATGTCGTCCTTCAGTTCTTCATAGGTATTGACGGGCACGTTATGCACGAAATCGTCATAAGAAGTGATGGTTGAGAACAGATGTTTACGTCCGTATTCTGTATCTTTAGCCCGTTCTATAAGGTATTCCATAACCTCCTGCTGGATAGCTTCGCTATCAGTAGTATAGCGTTCTAGCTCCTTGCGGCGTGGTTGGAAGTATAGTTTGTTTACTAAACTAGTAAGACTCATTCAAATTTCATTGCTTGATTAAATTGCAAAAGTACGCCAAAAATGCTATATGTTAAGGCTTTTCTATCTTTTTAACATTGCAATATGCAGTCTAAAAAGTGGTTTGTTCGTGTTTTTCACGTTGTTATTAACACGCCATTTAGCCGTTTCTAAGGATTGGAATGGTTAACGGAAAGTCTCCTAAAGTTCCTCTGAAAGAGGGGATGTAAAGCCCCAATCAATCTCGCAAGTAGGGGAGGAATAGTTAACGGGATATTGTACTATAAAGAAGGAAAGGCTCTCCTCGATTCGAAGAGAGCGTTTCCTTGATGCGAAGAGAGGCTTCCTTTGATGCAAAGAGACGCCTTTTTCAAATCGAAAAGGGCGTCTCTTTGGTTGTCGCTTATTGCATTTTCCCTGTTAGCAATTCCTTGTTAAGATAGTCATAGACGTATCCAGTACTCTGGAAATAAAGCCCTGTTCGGGTGTCTTTGAGCTTTTCGTATGTGTCAGAATTATAGAGAGTATCAACTGCCTCTTGCATATTCATGTCCTTATCAGACATGAGTTTGAGAATGAGGTCACGTGTTATACACTCAATCATATAGTTTGTTTCGTTCATAAGCGTTTAAGTAGTTGGATGGACTGTTGGGTTCCGAAGAAGTATTGAAAGGTTATTCCTTTCATGTACTTCAGCCTTTCTAGGAAAGTTTCGAAGGTTATCTCTTGTTCTATATAGCGTCTGATCTGTAATCCGACACGGTCATTTGCAATTGGACCAATGACAATATCATAGTCATGTGTACTTCCACCATCTGCAGAGTTGCGGTTGGCAAAAACGAACTCAGCCCATTCCTTGGTATATCCTTCAAATCTTTTGACCTTTAGGTTGGGGTTATCTAATTGCTTTTCGTCAAACTCATAGACATTTAAAATAGGTTTACCACCATTGGTAAAGGTCTTATATTCTGCCATCTCAAGGGCTTGTTGCTTGTCAGCACTTAGGTAGAAGCCTTTACCAAAGTCCTTGTTTGGTTTGGACTTAGCAAAGTCTATGACCATTACTATCTGATTGGAACCATGGTATAAGGTCATACTAATGCTCCTCCTTGCCTTTGACAGAATGTTATTAAGTCATTGATAACGTCTCGAAAGCTCTGCGTGTGCATTACACCATAGAACCGATCAACGAGTTCAATAGCCTTATATCGTTTCAAATATCTATATGCTTGTTTGTCAGTGAGATTCTTTCTTTTTGCAAACTCACTGATGATAGCAACGAAATATTCCGCTTTGTTCTTTGTTTCTTCCTTATCCATAACTCTGTTTTAAGCTATAAATACTAATGAAAATAACCCTTAATTGAAGAAGTTAAGTTTGCTTTTAGTACCATTCTCCTTTGATCCTGAAGAATTGGAAAGAGCCTTAATGTGCTTCTAACCAGTTCTTTCCCCAACCAGCATCAGCTATTAGTGGGACATTGAGGGGATAGGCATTCTGCATCTCTTCGAGGACTATTTTCTCCACCTTCTCACGCTCATCTGGGTAAACAGAGAAGTTGAGTTCGTCATGTACCTGTAGTATCATCTTTGAGCGGATACCCTCTTCTTTGAATCGATTCCATATCCGCACCATAGCAACCTTTATAATGTCTGCCTCTGTCCCTTGTATTGGTGCGTTGATAGCATTGCGCTCATCGAAACCTCGGATGGTACCATTTCGACTGTTGATATTCGGTAGATAGCGGCGACGATGGAACAAGGTTTCTGCATAACCTTTGCTTCTTGCAAGCTCTTTCGCATGTTCCATGTAGGCTTGAACCTTAGGGAATGTGCGGAAGTAGTCCTGTATCAACGCCCTTGCCTCATTGTTGGGTATCTCCATTCTTTGGGCTAATCCAAAGGTAGTTATACCATATATAATACCAAAGTTAGCCTGCTTAGCCTTCTTTCTCTGTGCGTCCGTCACGTCATCAAGAGCCTCATGCCAGATCTTAGCCGCCGTCGCCCTGTGTATGTCATAACCCTCTCTAAAGGCCTCCATCATATTGTCATCCTCTGATAGATGAGCCATGATTCGCAGTTCAATTTGGCTATAGTCAGCTGAAAAGAACATACATCCTTCCTCTGGAATAAAGCACTTTCTAATCTCTTTCCCATCGTCTGTTCGCACTGGAATATTCTGTAGGTTAGGGTCGCTGGAGGATAGTCTTCCCGTTGCAGTTAACGCCTGGTTGAAGGAGGTATGGATGTGTCCTGTACGAGAGTTAATCAGTTTGGGTAAGGCTTCTACATAGGTACTTAGCAACTTCTTCATACCTCTGTAGTTCAGAATGTTACGTACAATAGGATGTTTTGATTCGATACTCTGCAACACTTCCTCACTAGTGACATATTGCCCAGTCTTGGTCTTCTTGGGCTTATCCATAATCTGCATCTTACCGAAAAGGATGTCACCTACCTGCTTTGGACTCGATATGTTAAATTCTTCACCAGCCTCTTTAAAGATATCCACTTCATATTGTCTCATACGTTCCGTGAATATCTTTGATGTTTCTTTTAATGCTTCCGTATCAATGCGAACACCGGTAAGTTCCATGTCAGCCAGTACACGAACAAGGGGCATCTCAATGCTCCAGAACAACTCTTCAACATTGAGTTCTTTCAGCTTAGGAGCGAGTACATTCTTTAGACGTAAGGTGATGTCGGCATCCTCTGCGGCATATTCATAAATCTCAGAAGGACTTAAGTCGCGCATATTCTTTTGCTTCTTTCCTTTCGAGCCAAGCAAGTCTTCAATGTGTATGGTTCGATATCCAAGGAGTGTTTCAGCCATGTAGTCCATGTTGTGACGAAGTTCGGGTTGGATAAGATAGTGTGCTATCATCGTGTCGAACATCGCTCCTTTCAATTCCACCCCATAGTTGCTTAGTACCTCATAATCGTACTTGATGTTCTGACCAACCTTTAGAATCGACTCGTTCTCATATACTGGTTTGAATATTGCAACACGTTTCAAGGCTTCTTCGCGATTCTCTGGAATAGGGATGTAAAAGGCTTCCTTTTCCTCAACAGAGAAGCTCAAGCCCACCAACTCAGCACTAATTGCATCGGTAGAAGTGGTTTCTGTGTCTAAACTAAGCGTTTCTTTTGTTAAAAAAAGCTCACATAAGCGATGCAAATCAGCCTCATTATCAATGAGTTGATAGTTGTGTTGGGTCGTTTTAAGGCTCTCAAAACTCTCGTTTTTTGCTTCGCTTGGGTTATCGGGCGCAAATTCTGCAAATAAATCAAGCTGATTTTCGACAACTTTTGACTTCTCTTTGTCTTTGTTAAGAAACTTGTTAATAAGTGTCTTAAACTCTAATTCTTCAAATATCGCACGTAGTTTCTCTTCATCCGGTTGCTGAACTTTCATTTCATCTAGTTCCAACTGTAATGGAACGTCCGTACGGATTGTTGCAAGGAACTTAGATATTTTGATGTCTTCAACGGCAGCTTCGACCTTATTCCGTAGTTTCCCTTTTATCTCATTAGTATGAGCAAGCATATTATCAATGCTCCCGAATTGATTAATTAACTTCGCTGCAGTCTTCTCACCAACCCCTGGACAACCCGGAAAGTTATCTGCTGTGTCACCCATCAACGCCAAAATGTCTATGACTTGGGCTGGGGTAGGGATTCCATACTTACTTTCTACCTCCTTTTCACCAAGTGTTTCGTAACCTCCGCCATGCTTTGGACGATACATGAAAACGTTTGGTCCAATCAGTTGACCATAGTCCTTGTCGGGAGTAAGCATAAATGTATCGATTCCATCGGTGCCGAATCGGGTTGCAACAGTACCTATGATGTCATCTGCCTCGAAGCCATCTACCTGTAAGATAGGGATGTGCAATGCCTCTAATATCTGTTTGATTATAGGGACTGAGAGCTTAATGTCCTCCGGCGTTTCCTCCCTTTGCGCCTTATACTGGGGGTATGCATCGTGTCTGAAGGTCTTTCCATGATCAAAAGCAACAGCTATGTGCGTTGGTTTCTCCTTAGTTAACACTTCATTTAAGGTGTTGCAAAACCCCATAATAGCCGATGTATTCAAACCTTTAGAATTAATACGTGGACTGCGAAGTAGTGCATAATAAGAGCGAAAGATTAGCGCATAAGCGTCGAGAAGGAACAGTTTTGCCATAAAGTAAATATGTAATTTTTAGCTGTAAAAGTACTAAAAATATTCCATAATATGCGATTTATTGACTAAATTTGTATCAAATTTGAAGTCAATAATGGATACCCTTTCACTAATAAAGCAACCGATTGAGACAGAATTAGTCGATTTCATCGACCTTTTTAATCATGCTCTCAACCACGAGGATGGGCTGTTACAGGTGGTTTTGAACCATATTAAGCAGCGCGCAGGAAAGCGTATGCGCCCCATCCTTATCCTCTTGATGGCTAAGAACTTTGGTAAGGTCTCACGTGTAACACAGCATGCTGCAGTTGGTTTAGAGCTCCTTCACACGGCATCACTTGTCCATGATGATGTGGTGGATGAGGCTGCTGAACGTCGAGGGCAGGCTAGTGTGAATGCTGACTACGATAATAAGGTGGCTGTGTTGGTTGGTGATTATGTGCTATCAACGGCACTTTTGCACGTTAGTTACACCCATTCAGAGATGATAGTGCGCCGTTTAGCTGAATTGGGGCGCACTTTAAGTGATGGAGAAATACTCCAGTTAGCTAATATACAGAACAAAGAAGTAACAGAAGAGGTATACTATAAGATTATAGAACGTAAGACTGCGGCTCTCTTCGAGACCTGTGCTGCGATTGGAGCAGAGTCTGCTGGCGCTACAGAAGAGCAGGTTGAGGCAGCAAGACTATTTGGTAAAAACCTCGGAATAGTGTTTCAAATCCGTGATGATATCTTCGATTACTATGATTCGGAGGTTGAGATTGGTAAGCCAACAGGCAATGATTTTGCAGAAGGTAAGCTCACTTTGCCCATCATATATGCGTTGAATGCAACGCAAGATGAGGACATGATGAGGTTAGTTCATAAGGTGAAAGCACATAATGTGACGCATGAAGAGGTGGAGACCTTAGTTCGGTTTGCAAAAGAAAATGGTGGAATAGAATATGCGGAACGTCGTATGTGGGACTTCCATGCCGAGGCACAGCGATTTATCGATCAATATGTTATCGATGAGAATATACGTACCTCTTTGCAAACCTACCTTGATTATGTCATCAAAAGAAAGAAATAATGATTGGTTAGAGTAGGTTGATTGCAATATAAATAATGCTTATCAAACTTACAAACAGGCTATTTTATAAGTTCTAAAGACGCCCTTTTTCAATGGATATAACAATTTGTTATCTTGAAGAAGGGCGTTTGGCATTTTGAAAAATAATTTATTTATAAAATGATAATAGATTAATAATACTAAATTAATAATCTATTTTTTAAATCACAAAAAGCCTTTTTCTAGTTTTAGGGAATGTTTTCTCTGATAAAGGTAAGTGTTTCTTGCTGTTTAAAGAAGTGTTTTCTCTTATGGTATAGATGTATGGCTGGAATAGAGAAATGGGCTGCAATGAAAAATCCCCACGCCTTTTATGAAAGGGTGGGGACGTTATATGTTATGCTGTCAGTCTAGAAGAACTTAGTCTCTGAACCGATGATCTCACTAAGAAGAAGGTTTGTCAATCGACTTGTACCCATCCTAAACCAATAATTAGTAAGCCATTTTTCGCCTAGAACCTCTTTAACTATAGTGTAGTAGATAACAGCGTCCATGACTGTATTAATGCCTCCTGCGGGCTTTAAACCAATCTGTATACCCGTCTTCTTGTGGTACTCCTTGATGGCTTGACAGAGTACGTAAACGGACTCGGGAGTAGCACTAATCTTCTCTTTACCCGTACTTGTCTTTAGATAGTCAGCCCCGGCGTACATAGCGAGAACTGCTGCTGTCTTGATATCGCGTGCATTGCGGAGGTCGCCGGTCTCTAGGATTACCTTCATAGGAACGTCCCCACAGGTCTGTTTCAGTTCTCCGATGGTGTCACAAACTCCCTCATAATCACCAGAAAGGAACTTACCTACAGGCATGACAATGTCTATCTGCGTTGCACCATCCTTGATGGCAAGTGCCGTCTCAATGGTTTTTACCTCAAGAAGAGCTTGTGATGAGGGGAAGTTACCCGTCACATTCGTAATGTCAACACCATCTACTTCGAGGCTATCAGCGATGAGCTTCGTGAAACAAGGGTATGCGCAGACAGCTGCAACATGTGGAAGATCAGGGTATTCACTATCGAATTTATTGACTTTCTCTACCATTGCGAGTACTTTCTCTTCGGTATCTGCTGTGCTGAGAGTGGTTAGTTCGACGCTACCAAGCAAGAATTTCTTTACTTCTGGATTATCATTCTCTGATACTTTCTCTGCTATAATCTTTGTTACTGCAGCCTTTACATCCTCATCAGTAATGTTGAGGTCGTATTGTTCTAAAGCCTGATCGTACTCACTCTTCTCTACAATTCCATTCGCTTTCTGCGCTTGGATATCCTTTGAAACGGTGTCTTTAATGATTCCCATATTATTATTTTATAATTGTAATGTAGATGTTTTATTTATTAGTTAGAAGTTGGTTTTATACTTGATTATCAGTAAGTTTTGGGTTGTTCTTATGTCTGTCTCTGTCACGTGACGTCTTCTTCTCAAAGCTGCGTTGTAGTTCTTCGGTGAGATTAACGCCTGTTTGGTTTGCAAGACAGAGTAGAACCCACAAAACATCAGCCATTTCCTCTCCTAGGTTGGGCTTTTCTCCTTGCTTAAAGCTTTGGTCTCCATAGCTTCGAGCTATGACTCTTGCCAGTTCTCCGACCTCTTCTGTAAGACAAGCCATATTTGTTAGTTCGCTAAAATAGCGTACTCCATACTGTTTAATCCACTTATCTACAGCCTCTTGTGCCTCTTGTATTGTCATTATTCTTTGTTTTTAGTATCCATACAAATGGTTACTGGTCCATCATTTAATAGTTTTACTTTCATGTCGGAACCGAATTCTCCCGTACTAATAGGCTTTCCTAATGCTTCGCATAAGGTCTTGCAGAAGTAATCGTAGAGCGGAATTGATAGCTCATGAGGGGCTGCGTGTATCCAACTGGGTCGGTTTCCTTTCTTGTAACTAGCCATGAGTGTGAACTGAGATACAACTAGGATCTCGCCTTTGATGTCCATAATACTACGATTCATTATACCTTGTTCATCATTGAAAATACGAAGTCCTATAACCTTATTCACCAACCAGTTAGCATCCTCTTCAGTATCTTCTTTGCCAATACCAAGCAAGATAAGCAGTCCTGCTTGTATGCTGGACTTCACCTGTTGACCAATGGTTACGGATGCTTGAGCCACTCTTTGTATCACAATTCTCATACGGCAAATGTACAATATTTATTTGGTTCTCTGCTTATTCAGCGTGGAAATAATTGTAGATAATGCTAGCTTTGCTTGCACCTATTATATTTGTAAGTAATTGAATATCAGCTTCTTTTATGTTATTTACGCTCTTCAGTTTCTTTAATAACATGTCCTTTGTCTTCGGACCAATACCTTTTATATCATCTAACTCGCTGTGTAACTGATGTTTAGAGCGCTTACTGCGATGAAAAGAGATTGCATATCGATGCACTTCGTCCTGTATTTGTGTGAGAACTCGGAATAGTTCACTCTTCACGTTGAGTGCTACTACTTGCTGTGGGAAGCCAAAGAGAAGTTCATTTGTGCGGTGTTTATCATCCTTGGCAAGTCCAGCAATAGGGATTTTGAGGTGTAATTCATCTTCAATAACCTCTCTTACCACTTCCATTTGACCCTTACCACCATCTGTAATGATGAGGTCGGGGAGGGGAGAACCTTCTTCTTGCATACGTGTATAACGTCTTCTAACGACCTCCTGCATGCTTGCATAATCATCAGGACCGACCACTGTCTTTATGTTATATTTACGATAATCTTTTTTGGAAGGCTTCATGCCCTTATAAACAATACATCCCGCAACAGCATCAGAACCAGAGATATTGGAGTTATCAAAGCACTCTATTTGATAAGGAAGCTTTGGTAATTTAAGTTTCTCTTGCAGTTCTCGCATTAAGCGAGTCTGTTTCTGCTGTGGATTTAGCTTTTCCGATTGTTTTAATCGATCGAATTTATATTGCTTGGCATTCATCTCTGATAGTTCTAGAAGGTGCCATTTATCACCCCGTTTAGGTATGACGAACTCTGCATCTTTTATCTTAAAATCAAGATCAAAGGGTACTATAATCTCCTTAGCTGTGCTTTTGAAGCGAGCACGAATCTCTAAAATAGCCACGTTCAAGAGCTCTTCATCGGTTTCATCGAGCTTTCTCTTGTATTCATAAGTGAAACTTTGATTGATTGCGCCATTCTTAACATGAATGTAATTAACAAATGCGTTCTTTCTTGTATCATCATCCACGATTGTGAAAACATCGACATCTGTGATAGTATAATTGACTATTTCACTCTTTGCTGCAAAGTTTTCGAGAGCAAGGTAGCGCTGTTTACAGAGTTCTGCATCCTCAAACTTCAGTTCTTCTGCATATTTCTGCATTTTTAATCTGAGCATTTGTTGTACGTTACGAGTGTTTCCTTTTAATATTTCTCGTGCTTGCTTGATAGCTTCTTGATAGTCTTCATAGCTCTGTTTGTTGATACATGGGGCACCACAGTTATGTATATGGTATTCTAAGCAAGGCTTATATTTACCCTGTTCTATGCCCTCTTTTGTGATTGGATAGCGACATGTACGTGGTTTATAAACCTTTTTTATAATCTCTAAAATGGCATTCATACTACCAATATGGCTGTAAGGACCATAGAATGTGCCATAATGCTTATTAATTGTACGCGTCTTGAATATTCGTGGAAAATATTCGTTTGTTACACAGATGCTCGGATAAGTCTTCCCGTCCTTAAGTAATACGTTATACTTTGGTTTGTATTGTTTAATGAGTTGATTCTCGATTAGTAAGGCATCTTCTTCTGTATTGACAACTGTGTAAGTTATATCATGTATTTTAGAAACTAGTACCTTTGTTTTGAATCTATCTACCTCTTTGTGGAAATAAGATGATACACGGCTCTTAAGGTTTTTAGCCTTTCCTACATAGATTATTGTATGTTCTGAATCATAGTATTGATAGGTTCCGGGCTTCTCGGGGAGGCTCGAAACAATACTCTTTAAATAGGCTAATCGCTTCAAGTTATCTTCTTTATTCATTTTGTGTAACTGCTTTGTTTAAAGGTCTTTTAGTCTGTTTTGTTTCACGTGGAACGTTAACTATGCTACGTGTGTCGTATTTGCTTTATAAGGACAGAACTTGTTCTTTTGTTTTGCTTGTTGCTTATTAGACGTCATAATGATTCCTGAAATAGAAAAGGAGCAATCCTCTTAACTGGATAGCTCCTTTCTTTTCTTTACTAACTAGATGATTCTTGATTGATTAGAATTGGAGCAAAGATGTGATTTCTATATCTTTGTCGAATTGTTTTCGGCTATCAGGAAATTCGCTATGGAGTTCGATAATGAAGTTACAATACACCTTTTTAGGATTGAACTTCTTAACAAGGTCGCATGCAGCCTTCATCGTTCCACCAGTAGCAAGGAGGTCATCATGGAGCAAAACAACGTCATTCTCGTTGATAGCATCCTTATGAATCTCGATCGTGTCTACACCATATTCCTTCTGATAACTTTCCTGAATGGTCTCACAAGGAAGCTTACCAGGCTTACGGCAAAGTACGATACCAGCACCCAAACGGGTGGCAACGGCAGAAGACATGACGAAGCCACGACTCTCGATACCCACGATCTTGGTTACACCCTTACCTTTATAGAGATCAACCATCTCATCAGTAATTTCCTGAAGAGCTTCAGGTGACTTGAATAGGGTAGTCACATCACGGAAGTTAACACCCTTAATAGGCCAATCCGGGATACATCTCAGGTTGTCTAATAATATTTTTTTATTCATTTTCAGTTTGTTATATAGTTTTGTTTTATGCTATTGTTTCACGTGAAACAGGTATCTTTTTAACCTTTAGGGGTGTTCCTTTTATCCACGTGTTAGGACTTATTTGTCCAAAGAAAGTTATCTTCCCATGAGCACAAGCAGTACATTAATGTCGCTTGGGCTCACTCCTGGAATACGACTTGCTTGCGCGAGCGTCTCCGGTTGAATCTGTTCTAACTTCTGTCGGCACTCTGTAGAGAGGTCGTGTAGTTCACTATACTTGAAGTGTCCTTTGATTTTAATGTCTTCAAGACGTCGCATTTTCTCAGCAAATACATGCTCACGATCGATATAGCCTTTGTACTTTAGCTTGATTTCAGCAGCCTCTGCAATCTCTTCTTTACGGTTAGGCGAAGCCTCAATTGCCTCTTTAAGGCTTGGAATAACAGCCGAAAGGTTCTCAAAATTGACCTGTGGACGTGCCACAAGGTCTACTATCTTCGTTGCTCCCTTTATAGGAGATGTACCCAAATGTTCCAAGAAACCGTTTACAATATCAGGCTTAACAGAAGTGTTGTTACAGAAATCAAGGATACGATTGATGTGCTCCTTCTTTTGCATCCACCAGTCATAACGGTCCTGTTTGGCTATACCTATATTATAAGCACGCTCCGTCAGACGTGCATCCGCATCGTCTTGGCGCAAGAGAATACGGTATTCCGCACGCGAAGTAAACATACGATAAGGTTCATCAACACCCTTTGTTGTTAGGTCATCAATAAGAACTCCTATGTAACTTTCGTCTCTCTTCATAATGAAAGGATCCTGTCCTGCGCAGAGTAGGGCAGCGTTAATACCAGCAACAATGCCTTGTCCGCCAGCTTCCTCATATCCCGTGGTTCCGTTAACTTGTCCTGCAAAGAACAAACCATCAATGATTTTTGATTCAAGTGAGTGTTTCAACTGTGTTGGATCAAAGTAGTCATACTCGATGGCATAGCCCGGACGATAGATCTTAGCATCTCGTAAGGCTGGAATCTTGTGTATTGCTGATAGTTGAATGTCCCAAGGCATACTTGAAGAAAAGCCATTCAAGTACATTTCATTCGTATTCGTTCCCTCTGGTTCGAGGAAGAGTGGATGGTTATCTTTGTCTGGGAAGGTCACAAGTTTCGTCTCTATCGAAGGACAATAACGTGGACCAGTACTCTGAATCTGCCCATTAAAGAGGGGAGATTCTGCCAATCCGCTACGCAAGACATCGTGTACTTCTTCGTTCGTGTTGCATGTCCAGCATGGTAACTGCGGTAAATGGCGGTATGAACCATAGAAAGAAAACTGGTGATAATCGCTTTCTCCAGGTTGTGGTTCCATCTCTTCAAAGTGTACGGAACGACGGTCTATGCGCACTGGAGTTCCGGTCTTCATACGTGCAGACCGAATACCATGGCGTGTAATACTCTCTGTAAAGTTGTGAACAGCAGGTTCTGCACATCGTCCACCCTCCACCTTTCGCTTACCAATGTGCATGAGTCCATTGAGGAAAGTTCCAGCGGTGATAATAACCGTGCGTGCATATAGGTCTATTCCCCATATTGTCTTGATACCCAGTACTTTATTGTTCTCAACAAGTAGTTCGTCTGCTTGATCTTGAAAGATATCGAGGTTGTCTGTATGGTCAAGTATCGTGCGCCATTCCCAGATAAACTTACCACGATCGCATTGTGCTCTTGGACTCCATACGGCTGGTCCTTTTGATCGGTTCAGCATACGGAATTGAATCGCTGTAGCGTCGGTCACCAGTCCCATATAGCCTCCGAGAGCGTCAATCTCTCTGACTATCTGTCCCTTAGCAATGCCTCCGACTGCTGGATTACAGCTCATCTGACCAATCTTATTCATATCCATTGTTATCAAACAAGTCATTGCACCCATGTTGGCAGCTGCTGTAGCAGCCTCACAACCAGCGTGTCCACCGCCGATAACAAGTACGTCATACTTGAATTTCATCTTTTTCCTAACCTAGTACAAGGGCACAATATCCCTAATTTAAAACGTCACAAAAGTAAGAAATTAAATCGAATTATGAGGCTTTTGTTGGTGGAAAAAGGTAATCCAAACATCTACTTGTAGCTTTTGTAGACATTTGAGGTGTAATTGCATCTTGTTTCGTTTATATTATTAAAAGGTAGAATAAGTTGCTTAATATAGAAACTTTTTATTATCTTTGTGGCATGGAAAGGAAGATAAGGACGTATGGAGGATATTTCCAAGCATTTATCAAGACGTTGGACGATAAAGTTCTGCGCAAGATAGATTACATTCTTCAACTACTGAAAATACGAGAAAGGCTTTCTACTAAGTTTATTAAGGCAATTAAAGATGGCTTGTTTGAGTTGCGGATAGAGTATGAGGGCAATATATATCGAGTGTTTTTTATCTTTGATGAAGGACAGGTCGTCGTCCTTTTTAATGGATTCCAAAAGAAGACGCAAAAGACACCAAAGAGTGAAATAGATAAAGCTTTAAAAATAATGGAGGCTTATTATGCAGACAAACAATCACAAAATATCAAATTATGATGATGTATTAGACATCAAATATGGTAAAGAAGGTACAGAACAACGTGCGAAGTTTGAGGAAGAAGCAAAAGCTTATTATGCTTCACAAATCCTTTTGCAAGCGCGTAAGGAAGCAAAGATGACACAGAGCGAACTTGCGAAACAGGTGGGAACAACGAAGTCTTATATCTCCAAGATTGAGAATGGTGTCGTTGAGCCAGGTGTCGGGTTGTTCCTCCGTATTATTAGTGCACTTGGTTTCCAGTTTGATATCTATCGCCCTTTAGGTGTTTGATAATTCTTATTTGGAAAGGATGAGACTTAAAGGAGTTATAATGTAAGAAGTTAAGCCCAATATTCTTTATATTATATTGGAAATCTTAGTATTAGCTTAACTGCGTATAACTCCTATATCTCTCTTAATTCCTAATCTTTTTAGAATCAAATCCACTTTTTTCTATTTATCTTTGCTCTTTTTCGATATTTCTTCTTACCTTTGCGCCCGTTGAGTGAGAATTAACTTATTAATAATGATGTTACAAACAACGAATTTCAATCAAGCTAACGTTTGCGCCTTATATAATAAAGGTGTAAATGCACGTGCTATTGCGTTGGATTCTTTAACATCTAAAAACGAGAAAAAGGTTGCAAATTATTTGGTAGTTCCAAATAATTGTATACTCTCTCTCTCTCTCTCTCTCTCTCTAGTAGAGCAGGCGTAAATTACACATTTTTTCTTCTCGCGTACGCGCGCGCGAAGCGTACCGCAAACCCTGTAAACAAAGGACTTCTAGAAGTTTCCTTTGTTCTTTTTTTGTGTCCGTACCTAAACCGAAATATAGAAAAATTAAGCACGAAATAACAACTATTTTTAATCAATAAAACAATGGAGAAAAGGAAACAAAAGAGGAGCTATTCTGCACCTAATTGCGTAATAGTTCAGGTAAACGAAACCACTAATTTAATGGCGGGGTCTCCTTTTAATGGTCAGCACAACCCAGCAACACCTGGAGGAACCATCAGCAGTGCTAAGCAAGCACCAGCATGGCAGGGAGCTGACAATGAGAACGAAGACGATTTTTCCGCTTGGGAAGACTAACAGAGAGTTATTAACAAAGAGAACTAAGTAAAAA
>NZ_AJIN01000016.1:0-21270 GCF_000257925.1 Prevotella sp. oral taxon 306 str. F0472 | reverse complement strand
AATGGATATGGGGGAAGACAGACAAAGGAAAATGAGAAAAGTTGGTGTTTTAAGGGGTGGGAAACTTTAGTTATAATTCGATTAAAAATACCTATTAATAAGTATTGCCAGTATAGAATTCTTCCCATACCTTTGTATCCAAAATTGAATTAATGATGAAAATATCACACAGCCGCATAAAGGCAACAATAAAAGGAGCGTACTGTTTTTTAACAGTACGCTTTTTTTTATGAACAAAACTGAACGATGTCCGTTAATAAAATAGTAATGAAAATATTAAAAGAAGATATAAGAAACAAGATTGTCGCAGCAGCTCGCAATGAATTTATTAAAAATGGCTTTAGAAAAACTTCGATGCGAACAATTTCGGCAAAATCGGGAGTTACCTTAGGTAATATATACAATTATTTTAAGACAAAGGATGATATTTTTTATACTGTCCTTAGACCTTTACTTATAGTCTTGGATGAAAGGATGTCCTCCTATCGCATAGAACATAACAAAACAGATAAACTTCACTTCTCTATACAAAATCAAAAAGATTTGCTAAGAGAAACGCTTAAAATAATTTTCTTATATAAAGAAGAATTAAAGTTATTACTCTTTGAATCAAAAGGTACTTCTGTAGAGTTTTTCCGTGAAAATTTTATCGAAGAACAAGTTGCAATAAGTAAAGAATATATTGATCAAATGCAAAAAGTCTATCCACAAATACAAACAAAAGTTTCGTCACTATTCTTTCGGATTTCCTCTTCCACATGGGTAACGATCATCGGAGAGATTGTCTCAAGCACAGAAATCTGCAAGGAAGAGGTAAAACAGGTCTTATCTGAATACATACGCTATAATACGGCAGGATGGCGAGAACTCATTAATCCATAAAATTATGAACAGATTATTCATCGTAACGATACTGTGTTTGTGTACAACAGTTTTGTCTGCCCAAAATATATTACGTGGGAAAATCATAGATAAAGAAACAGGACTTCCCATATCTGGGGCATACATATCAATCAAAAACACAAAACAGAAAACAGTTTCTGACAAAACAGGCAATTATCAAATTGACATTCTCTCAAATGGAACATGTATCGTTGAGGTTTCATTTGTTGGATATAAACGAGTAAGGCAAGTCATTGTGTTAAACGGCAATATCACAAAAGACTTTTTCTTAGAATCATCAGCGAACGTCCTTAACGAAGTTGTAGTGAGGGGATCTTCCCAGCAGGCGGAAATAAACCGCATTCGGCAGAGTCCTATGGCTGTAACCGTAGTGGACGGATCCAAGTTGAGGGGACGTTCAAGCGGTATAGAAGAAATTCTCACAAGAACGTCTGGCATCAAGGTGAGAAAGTCAGGCGGATTAGGAAGTGCCTCTCGCATATCTGTACATGGGCTGGAGGGTAAGCGAGTCGCTGTCTACATCAATGGATTTCCTTTAAATAGCCCTGACGGTTCCTTTGATATTAACGATATTCCGATTGATGTAATTAAGTACATAGAGGTGTACAAAGGAATCGTTCCTGCAGAATATGGCGGTGATGGACTTGGTGGTGCTATCAACATAGTGACACGAGAGGATGAATGTGACCTAGTAGGTTTTACGCAGGAATTGGCATCATTCGGGACATTCAAGACACTTGCAAGTGCCCAGAAACTTTTTGCAAAATCTGGAATATTATTCAATATTGCTTTCTTCAGGAACAAATCCAAGAACAATTATATGATGTCATGGCCAGTGTTTGAGACTAATCTACCTGCTTCTGAATACAGAAAGGTGAGACGAAACAATGACTATTATGACGCAGAATTCTATCATGTGGGCATAGGTTTTAGAAAGCAATACTTCGACAAACTGGATTTGGAATGTGCTTTTTACAGGAATAAGAAAGGCATACAGTCTCTCAACTTTGACTCTCGATATGCCTATACAAAAAGTCTTAATATTATGCCTACTTTGAATATGGAGAAGAAAAATTTCATTTTCAAAGATTTGGAGCTGAAAAACACACTTGTTGTTCCCATCATACGTTCTAACATGACGGATACGGCAACTACAAGAACGCAATGGAATGGGACGGTCACGCCAGCTAATGGGGAGACAGAGGATAATCTTTTCAACGAGTCCCATGACCGGCAATTTGAGTTGCGAAATAAATTTAACTTGAAATATACACTTGGACGACATACTTTCAATCTGAATGATCAATTCGTATTCTCGGACTATAGACCTAAGGACGATCGTATGAATGAATACCTTGGCTTCGACCCCAGTTCATTTCCCAGCAAAATGACTTCAAACAACATCGGACTAAGTTATTTGTTTGCTTCTTCTAATAATCGCTTTCAGAATTCCTTGACAATAAGCATCTATTATCTGAAGTCAAAAATCTATAGAACAAGCGATGCTTTGTCAAAAGACAAGACAGAAAGCGTATTCGCTCCCCAACAGACCAACGTGAACAAAACGTATTATGGCTTTAGCGAAGGGCTTAGCTATGAATTGTGGAAAGGTGTGAGGGGAAAAATCTCGTTTTCACACAATGTAAGAATTCCTGATACGGGAGAATTGTTCGGAAACGGAATGAGTATCAAACCTTCTGTAAATCTTCAGCCAGAAGTTGGAGATAATTTGAACATTGGGGTCATCATGGACAAGAGAAATCTATTGGGGCTTACTCGTGTGCAATGGGAAACAAATTTTTATTATATGTATATGAAGAATATGATAAGACTTTTCCCCGCTGACATCCGTTCCATATACATAAACTTAGGAAAGACAAGTACGCTTGGTTTCGATACTGACTTAAAGGTAGATATAACCCCAAACGTCTATGCATACTTTAATCTTACATTGCAGGACATTCGAGACCGTCAAAAATGGTTAAACGATGAGAAAGGTTCGGATAATCCTACGTATGACAAGCATGTTCCCAACATACCTTCATTCTATTACAACTATGGCATGGAATATCACGTTGAAGGTTTGTTGGGAAAGAAAGAGTTGTCCAGAGTTTATGTTGATGTTTCTCATGTCGGAGAATTCGACTGGGGCTGGCAAATGAGCACACTGCCCGACCAACGAAAGAAATGGATCATTCCTTCCAACGATGTGTTTACCATAGGGCTTCAACAGTCATTTTGGCATAACAATGTTTCTCTGAGTTTCGAGGTCGAAAATATTTTTGACAAAGAGAACTACATGGAATTCAAAATGCCACTGCAAGGCAGAACCTTTAAGGCTAAATTGCGTTTTAATCTGTTCCGAGACAAAGTCTCAGGAGGAGCTATGAGTATGTAAATTCTTATTATTCATTTCAAAAATTTATAGTCAAAATGAAACATTATTTCTTAGTCGCAGCCACGGCGCTGCTTGTGTTATCAGGTCTTTCCTCATGTAGTAAAGACACTCCAGATGTTCCTCCAACACCACCAGCAAAGTCCGAGGCAGGATTTGTGCATAGCGTGAATATTGGAGAGAACACATATGTCAGTCTGTTCAAAGACTTGACAGCTGGTTCGCTCAATACGGACAATGCTTTGGTGTTTGCCAAGGGTGCATTTTCATTTGTGCATGGTGGCAAGGTATATGTGACTGACACGGAACACCTCTACAAATATGCACCAAAAGATGGCAAGCTCGTCCAAGAGGGCACGACTATGGTATTTCCAAGTGGTGCTAAGGCAACGTACATCACGTTCGCATCCAATAAGAAGGCATATGTTTCTTGCCTTGGTATTGGAAAGGTGTGGATTATTGACCCATCCTCAATGACGAAGACAGGAGAAATAGACTTATCCGACTATTCCTTGGGAAAGTCCTCTGGTGACAATAATCCTGAACCGTGTGCCTCTGTTATCAGAGATGGAATTTTATATGTGTCTCTGAATCAAATGAAGTCTGCTTATTCTTGCGAAACTGGAGCCTATGTTGCATTAATTGACACGAAAACAGACAAGCCAATAAAACTTATTAGTGACAGTCGCGTCACGATGTCGTCCAGTGGAACACCTGCTGGTGATCCGTTTGTGGACGAGAAGGGTGATATTTATTTCTATTGCGTAGGAATGTTCGGTTATCAGAAGGGGGCAAAGGAAGGCTTCTTGCGCATTAAGAAGGGAGAACAGGAGTTTGACAAGTCTTATTGCTTTACCCTTGCAGATGTAAATCTGGATGGTGTAAAAGGAGGTAAAACTTCATATGCCTATAATAAGGTATATGGTGGAAACGGAAAGGTTTATGGATACCTAAATATTCCTGGGGCAGCAAGCAACCCACCTGATTACGTTCATGATAAATCGTTCCAGCCTTTTGAGATTAATCTCTATGATAAGACTTGCAAGAAGATGAACTTCTCAGGAACTACAGGCTGGGCGGCATCCATTTGCAAGTCGGGCAATGACATCATCTTCGGCATGTCAACAGACCAAGGTACGGGTTATTTTGTCTATCACATGAAAGATGGAAGCTATGAAAAATTGAAGGTAAAGGTTTCCGGAGCACCCTATATGTTGCATGAGCTTAAATAGTTGTAATAGAATATTACTTATGATATTTATTGGGACATAACCCCAACATCTAAAAGAATGTGAACTTCTTGATTAGAAACTTTAACCTCCTCAAAACAAGGAAAAGAGCTGTATCGTTACTCATTATAGGGTTTGATACGGCTCTTTTAGTTTATGTGTTATAAACTATAAATTCTCATGGTTGTGCTTTTAGTTTTTATACACTGTCAATTCAGTTTTAATAAAAATCTTTTTTTTGTAGTAGCGTAGTAAATAATTGAAAGAATATTCGTATATCAATAAAAATTTTTAATCCTTTTTCTTTCAACGTATTATACCTTATTGTAGTTATGTAGTAAGATATAATCAATGAAAGAAAAAGAAAATATAATCATCAGGTATCCGTCTTTCCTATTAAGAATATCGGTGTTATTATGGATGTAGGTTTCTGCAATCTCTGACATACATGTTTCCTGAAGAAGTGTGCTTCCGTACTGTCCAATTGATAAGACAAGGCGATGATGATTGTGAGTGGATAAAGCGGAGCATAACCTCGCAGTCGTCCGTTCACGTAGACTTCCTGCTCCCCTGTATCCCTTTCGTCGGGTTGCAGGGGAGAGACTTTTAGTAGAAGTTGCAGACGATGGTTGAGCTTCCTCCATGTTACACCGAAGAAATCTACTAGTTCGCTCTCTGTCATGGCGATTTTACCTTTGCCTTTGCGAATGATTTGCATATTGTCGCCCCACTCGAAATAGCTACGGTCTTTTTTAGTTTGATAGTGATAGGTATTCATACGGCTTCCTCCTTCGTTTCCTTTGTCTGATGTTTCCTTATCAACCTATCCATATCCTCAGAAATCTTATTGTCCGTCACCTGTGCATAGATTTGGGTGCTTGATATGGAGGCGTGCCCCATCATCTTGGCAATGCTCTCGATGGGTATCCCTGCACTTAAACTCATTGTACCGAAAGTGTGCCTTGCCATATGATAGGACAACCGTTCTCTGATACCGCAAGCCTTTCCCACGATGCTCAGCTTTGCACTCATCACGCTACGGCTACAAGCACAGTGAAAGATAAAGTCGTCACCTTTTTCTTTCACTGTCTGCATTTCTTTCATGCTGGGTAGTTCTTCCTTACATTGATCGATGATGGCCTCCGCTATCGGGTGCAGGGGCACAACAAACTCCACCTTTGTCTTCTGCCGTTCTTTTCGGATATATTTCTGTCCGTCGGCTGCCGTTTGAATGTGTCCAAATTGCAAATGTTCCATATCAGCAATAGCCAAGCCCGTAAAGCATGAGAAGATAAATATCCGCCTTGCTTGTTCTGCTTCCTTATCAATTACTCTCAATGCCATGAGTTTGGCAACATCGCTCTTTTGCAGAAAGCGTATCTTCTGTTCCGCTTTCTCATACTTGGCATTCTCAAAAGGATTGCAACGAATGAGCCTATGGCTGACCGCACGATACATCAGCCTACTCAGCCAACAAAGATAACGATTCATGGTTGCTGATGCCAAGCCTCGTCTTTTCAGATAGAAACGGTATTCTTCAAACAAGTCTTCCGTTATAGTGGCTATGACTATATCCGTCATTCCCTTATCCTTTACAAATTCCGTAAGTAACTTATCTGAATAGAGAAGATTCTGATAGGTTCCCTCAACTCTCGATTTGCCCACGCACTCTTTAACGGATTGCAGTTCTGCTTTGCTCATGGCAAGAAGTGTTGTCGGCATGGTGGCTATCCTCTGCAAACGGTTTTTAAGCAGTTCCACACTTACCACTCCGTCCTTTATCAATATCTCCTGATAGGTCTTTTCTACAAGTTCTTTGAACTCGCCGATTCTTTGATTGGTTTTCTTGTCGGTTGTCAGTCCCTGTCGGCTATTCCACTCGGAGGATTTGCACTGCTCGCCTGTGGTAATGGCGATGCTTTTTCCGTCTATGGTGATACGGCAGAGAATGGCGGTCTTGCCGTCTGCCTTTATTTTCTGTCTGTTGATATAGAACAGTATCTTAAATGTACTTCTCATAAAAAATCTTGGTTAAATGGTTAAACGCAAATCTTCGGTGAAAGAAAGGAAACGGTTAAACTCCTCAAAGAGTTTCTGCGGTGTTACTTTTGCATAACGTTCGGTCATACTTACGTTCGTATGTCCGAGCATCTTGCTCACCGTTTCAATAGGTACGCCCTGCTCCAATGTGATAAGTGTGGCAAAGGTATGCCTTGCAGTGTGCGTAGTAAAGGGAAAAGAAATGTCTGACCGTAATCGCAAGGCTTTGAGACAGGACTGATAAGTGGAATATTTGAAGTAAGGGATCAGTGTTTCCCTTTCATCGCTGTGCATTTTCTGTATTAATTGAACTGCTTCGGGCAATAGCTTGATACGACAAAGCACACCTGTCTTCTGTCGGTTGAACTTTAACCAAAGACAATCCTCATCGTCACGGATAAGATGCTTCTTGCTTAGTTCTATCAAATCACAATAGGCTGCACCGGTATAACAGGCGAAGAGAAACACATCACGAGCGGTTTCCATTTCTTCTTCCAATTCATCAAAACGGAGTGCCTTCAACTTGTCCAATGCTTCTTGGTCGAGAGTCTTGGGCGCTTTCTTGTCTCCCCGTTCTATATGGACTTTGTCAAACAGAAGCGTATCAGCCAACCCCTCACGATAAGCTAGCCTGCAGACGGTCTTCAAATCTGCTGCAACTCTGAAAAATGTGCTTTGCTGATGACCGAGATCACCGAGACAGAACGCCTGCAACTCATAGATAAAGCTTTCTGTAAGCTGCGAGAAAGCCAAATCCGAAACATGATACCTCCTCTGAATGAACTCCTGTAATCGTTTCCGAGTGGAATGATAGGCGTACATAGACCCTTCCTTGATGTCTATACCGATATGGCTTTCCTTCTCCTTGATGAGCATATCCAGCCTCTCGATAAGCATACATCTTGCCTGTACACTGCCTTGAAACAGTTCCTTTACATCAGTTGCATCAAATGGCTGTCCTTTGGCAATTAGCGACTGATAGGCAGATTGAATGGAAAGCAACAGATTCTCCAATCTCCCATTAATTTCTACCGCCTCACGGCTCTTGCCATCCATTCTGCTCTCACGTGAATTCCATAAGTCAGGATTGCAGGAGAGTTTACAACTGAACTGGGCAATGGAACGCCCAATGGTAATACGTCCCATAATCGGAGCTTTCCCCGATTTGTCAAGCCCGCTCTTTTTAAGGTAGAGCAACACCTTCATTTTCTCTGTTTTCATACGCTTTAATATTTGTGGGCAAAATTACCCGAATTAAAGCGTTCCTCACATACGCAGAAAACTGCTGACCAAAGCAACAGCCACACTAGCGAAAATAATTCAGTTACCGAATGCTATACCATCGTTACCTACATCAAAACAAGGTAACGCTCTGGTAACTGAACTTCTGCCTAAATCTGCATATTCCTGCTCTTTACAAACAGAGCAGTATTATGCAAATCATTTCGTTTCTCTCTCATTATCAGTTAGTTTACATCAGCTTCGATATCTCTTCTTTTTCATTAATTAGTTACATGTATGTGTTTTCTTTGTTTCATCACGATGAGACACAAGTTTCATCATGATGAGACACAAGTTTCATCGTGAAGAGACACTGATTTCATCATGATGAGACAAAGATTTCTTACGAGAGTTTTAAATGCAAGGTATAGAAGAAAAAGACGCAAGGTATAGGAGAAAAAGACGCAAGATATAGGAGAAAGAGATGCAAGATATAAGAGGAAAAGAGAAAACAAATACTACAAAGGTAATAAACAAAAGGGTTTTGAGAGGGTTAGGGGTATCTGTTTACCAAACGTCCATTACATCGGACAATACAAAAAGAGGCGGCTACCCCACTGGATAGTCGCCCCCTCGTCTTATGATTGAAATAAGATTTAATCTTTGTTCTCGCGCTTACGCTCCAAATGATCGAGCGTTATCTTACGCATACGAATATTCTTTGGCGTTACCTCAACATACTCGTTACCTTTGATATACTCAAGACATTCCTCAAGACTCATCTCTGTCTTTGGTATAACACGAGCCTTCTCATCAGAACCAGAAGCACGGACGTTAGTCAACTGCTTTGCCTTTGTAACGTTGATAACGAGGTCATTATCATGAACGTGCTCGCCTACTACCTGTCCACCATATACTTCCTCACCTGCATCAATGAAGAACTTACCACGATCCTGGAGCTTATCAATAGCATAAGCGTAGGCTGTTCCATTCTCAAGAGCAATCATTGAACCATTAGTACGACGTACTATCTCTCCCTTGAAAGGCTGATAATTCTTAAAACGATGCGCCATAATAGCCTCACCCTGACTAGCAGTAAGGACGTTAGTACGTAAGCCGATGATACCACGTGATGGGATTTCAAAGGTGATGTTAACACGATCTCCCTCTGCATCCATACCCAACAAGTCACCTTTACGACGTGTTACCATATCGATCATCTTACTTGAGAAGTCTGTTGGAACATTGATTGTCAATTCCTCAATAGGCTCACATTTCTGACCATCAATCTCCTTGTAGATAACTTGCGGCTGTCCGACTTGAAGCTCATAGCCCTCACGACGCATTGTCTCAACAAGAACTGAAAGGTGAAGAACACCACGACCACTGACAATCCACTTATCCATTGACCCCTCCATAGGGCGAACACGCAATGCAAGGTTCTTCTCTAACTCTTTGTTCAAACGGTCACTAATGTGGCGAGAAGTGCAGAACTTACCTTCTTTACCAAAGAAAGGAGAGTCATTAATGGTGAATAGCATACTCATAGTAGGCTCATCTACCGCAATAGGTGGTAATGGTTCAGGGTTCTCAAAATCGGCGATTGTATCACCAATCTCGAACTTCTCCAAACCAATTACAGCACAGATATCACCTGAATCGACATGATCTGTCTTCTTATGCCCCATACCTTCGAAAGTATGAAGTTCCTTAATCTTTGTGCGCTCTTGTGTTCCATCACGATGGCAGATAGTTATGTTCTGACCATCCTTCAATGTGCCACGATGTACACGACCCACTGCAATACGACCAGTATAGCTTGAGTAATCCAAAGATGTAATCAACATCTGTGGTGTACCCTCGAGCTGCTTAGGTGCAGGGATTGCTTCGAGAATAAGATCTAGCAAATATTCAATATTATCAGTTGGTTTCTTCCAGTCCTCACTCATCCAACCATTCTTGGCAGAACCATAAACGACTGGGAAGTTCAACTGCTCCTCTGTAGCATTCAGGTCACACATAAGATCAAATACCATCTCATATACTTCCTCTGGACGACAGTTAGGTTTGTCCACCTTATTAATAACAACAACAGGTTTCAAACCTAATTGCAAAGCCTTTTGCAACACAAAGCGAGTTTGTGGCATAGGACCCTCAAAAGCATCTACGAGCAATAGACAACCATCTGCCATGTTCAATACACGCTCTACCTCACCACCAAAATCAGAGTGACCAGGGGTGTCAAGAATATTAATCTTTACTCCTTTCCAATTGATACTTACATTCTTACTCAGAATCGTTATCCCTCGTTCACGCTCCAAGTCATTAGAGTCGAGAACTTCTCCACTGTTGTCTTGTCCATCACGGAAAAGCTTACCAGCGAGCATCATCTTGTCAACCAAGGTCGTTTTACCATGGTCAACGTGCGCAATAACTGCGATGTTACGAATATCTTGCATGTATTTACCTTAAAAACTTACGCTGAATTACGGTGCAAAAGTACTAATAAAAAATGGAAAACGCTTGTCGTTCAGAGAAAAAGTTGTATCTTTGCACCGCGTTTTCGGATATTCCGATGCATTTGATATTGTGACCTGTTGTGATTAAGGCAGGCTAGCAATAGAAGAATGTAATTGCACAATTAATTAATCAAACAAAACTATGTATTTAGAAAAAACAAAGAAAGAAGAGATTTTCGCACAGTTTGGTAAGGCTCAGAAGAGTTCAGATACAGGTTCTGCAGAGAGCCAGATTGCACTTTTCTCTTATCGAATCAAGCACTTGACAGAACACGTAAAGAAGAATCGTAAGGACTATGTTACTACTCGTTCACTAACTCATCTTGTTGGTAAACGTCGTGCTTTACTCAACTATCTTTATGATCGTGACATTGAGCGCTATCGTGCTATCGTAAAGGCTTTAGGTCTCCGTAAGTAAGACTTACAGCTAAGTAAAATATAAAAGGTAAGAAAGTCAAAGCTATTTAAGCTTTCCTTTCTTACCTTTTTTCTGTTATCTTGTCTTTATCACTTTCTTACCATCTATAATATAGATGCCTACAGGGAGTTCGTCCCAAGTCTTTGATAAACGAATACCTTGCAAAGTAAATATATTCTTTACAGACTTCTTGTATTCCTTAAGCAAACCAATGCCTGTAGGTTTCAACTCATCTACCGTATTAAATACATTGCGTAACGTATTAGGAATCCAAATGTCTTCTCGTTTCCCATCCCTTTCAACCTCTATGTGTATCTCGTATGAATGATTAGGCTCTAATTGAGAAGAAGCAAAGGTGATACGTGTTTGGGCTGCATTGTTGTCTGCATCACAAGGGAGATAAACATTACGTACTGTTCCCAATTCAATCCACTTGTTACTTGTCAAATCGAGTAGACGATAATGAATTGGACCACGATAGCCATTCTTAATCTGATAACCAGATACTTTAGAATGTACTTGCAGACTTATTTCTTTTATTTTATTCAGCTGGAAGGTACTATAATTAGCGTATTCACCATCCGCATAATAATCAACAAAAGTAAACTGAATATTTCCATTGTCCGGCTTAGGCAATACTTCAATCTTGAAAGGTTCTTTCATCTTAATTGGTACGTTGATGTCCGTTCCGTTTCTATTAACCTTTATCGATAGCGTTACGTCATATTTCCCTTTGGGCAATTTTCCCACCTTACCAGGGCTATAATAAAGCGTAAGCATTTTGATGATAAAGGTTGAATAGCCAAGTCGTTGTGCAACAACGTTAGGCGTAAGTAGATAGCCATTAAAGACCTCTTTAGTCTCTTGATTAGTGAGTGTCATCACCAAGTCACCACGTACTTCCTCTCTTCCAGGATTGTACATTGTAAAACTAAAGGCAGCATTTCCAGCATCTTCATAGAAAGGGGAGAGTACACTTGGGCTTTTCTCAATCACAACAACATCCTTAGGGTTATTTGTATTGAGCTGTACTGCATTTGGAGTGAGTTTTACTTCTATCTCATTGGCATGATTGATGGGCTTCCAGTCACCGTGTTCCTTTGTCTTGGTATCGAGCATCTCAGAGAATACTGGTACTAAACGGTAGTTTCCGTCTGCAATACCCTTAAAGTTAATATCAGCAACATCAAAGGACATGGAAGTAAAGATAGATGCCCAAGTCTGGTCGCTTGCAGTTGAGTTGAAGATTTTTACTCGTTCGTTCTTGTCATTATAGAGGGCAAGTGCTACCTTCCCAGTGAATACACCAAGTTCACCTTTCACCGAACTATACGAGCCTAACTTCTCAATCTTTGCACTGAAACTTTCAGAACGGTTTGCTTCTGTCTTGTCAATAGTGAGTGAAGTGGTGGTTCTTGCATCTAATCCACGTTCTATATCCTTGAAAGGTGTAGCCTTACCGTCATTAGGATGGGCAAAGACAACTGAGATATCGTCCCAGAATGTTCCACTATTGAGGGCAAAGCCTGAAACATTAAGGGTAACTATGTTGATGTCGAAGTATCCGTCGTTTTCGCCTCCCCAGCCCCAGTTGGTGTGGATGAAGCCCTGCTCATCATAGCCATCATAAACAAAAGCATGAGGTCCACCTACTACTAAGACAGGGTATCCGTCTGAGATTTCTTGCATCACCTCATTGAGGAAGTCATTGGCAGGAAGGAAGTTTTTGTCAAGATAACGCACGGTATAGTCGAACTTGTCGCGAAGTGCATTGCAGGCATATTGTAAGTTTGAGTCACTACCTCTATAATAGTATCTCATATTGACAGCCTTACCGATGTCAGACATCAATACGCCAACGGCTTGTCGAGAATGTTCCGTTCTCATCTCATTAGTCGTGTTCTTCATTTCATCCCACCAATAAGTAGCACTTTTCTTAGCATCATCACCTGTCGATGCTATATAATCTTGTGGTCGATTCTTAGGCCATTTATTGTAGAACATCACCTGTGCTGTGGCTGTTGCAACACAACCAGTAGGTGTATGCTGTCCATTACTTAGTGGAGTGTACTTATTGAAAGGGTCATATTGGCTCCACTTACAAGTAAGCAAGGGTTCTACTTTTCGTTTGATAGGACGCTGTGGAGTAGTAGTTGCAGCTTTAGAACGCACTTCTTTTACAACGCGTTCATATTCCTTTAAGAATAGTTTGAAGTATGGAGGCTGGTCGTTGGGGTTTTCTGTCATCTTATCTCCATAACCTACGAGTTCGTTGAGTTTACTTTCTCCAGAGATAATAACGAATTTCTTGTCGTTTGGATTAGTAAAAATGTAATAAGCTGGTTGCTCATTAGCTTGTGATGAGCGGGTTTTTGGAGAATTACCAAAGAGTATTGGTTTATTGATATATTTTGAGGCAATACTCAAAGCCTGTGCTTTGGTGATAGGATCTGCGTTAGCTAATAAAATATTTGCACACACAGTTAACATCAGTAAGATTGTTCTTTTCATTTGTTTATATTATTAGTCAAGTATATTGGTTTGTTATATTTTATATCAAGATTATTGTGTTTGAGAGTTCTCAAAACAAATAGATTTAGTTTATAATGTTTTATGTAGGCGATTTAGTCATCCCATATTTCCTTTAAAGGTAACATCACAAAATCGCGTTCTTCCATCAAAGGATGAGGGATTACAAGGTTTGGTTCGTTGATATTTAGGTTGTCATAAAGTAGAATATCAATATCTATGATACGGTCTGTATATTGTGCATTGATTGACTTCTTCACTCTTCCCATCTCTATTTCTATGGCTTGCGTTGCCTCTAATAGCTGTCGGGGAGCAAGAGAAGTAGACACACATACACAAGCATTGAGAAAGAGATTAGGACTTTCAAATCCCCAAGGCTCTGTCTCGTGAAAAGAAGATTGGCGCAATATTGTGCCAATCTTTTCTCCTATTCGTGTTATAGCCTCGTGCATAATAGCCTTTCTGTTTCCAAGGTTTGTACCGAGGGATAAATAAACTATATGCATACTAATCGTTGAGAATCAACAATGAATCACCGAAGCAACCAAACATATAACCATTCTTCACAGCTTTGTCATAAGCTTCCATTATAAGGTCATAACCTCCAAAAGCTGCTGTTTCCATCAATAGAGTTGAATAAGGTTGATAGAAGTTAACCAACATAGAATCTGCAAAACCGAAGTTATAAGGAGGGAAGATGAACTCATTAGTCCAACCATCATATTCCTTCAACATACCATCAGTACCAACAGCTGTCTCTGTCGCCTTTACAACACTCGCACCAACAGCACATAAATGATGTCCTGCTTTCTTTGCATTGTTAGCAATCTCACAAGCCTCAGCATTGATATGCATCTCTTCAGAATCCATCTTATGTTTAGTCAGATCCTCCACCTCTATATCATGGAAGTTACCCAAACCACAATGCAAAGTGATAAACGATTTCTTTATTCCACGAATCTCCATCATCTTCATCATGTGTTCAGAGAAGTGAATATTAGTACCTGGCGCAGATACTGCTCCCTCATTCTTTGCAAAGACCGACTGGAAGTTCTCCATATCTTCTTTCGTTGCATGAGCGAATTCTTCTCCTTCTTCCTTTGGACGATTGTCAATGATGTAACGTGGCAATGGAGCTTCACCTAAAGCGAATAACTCTCGTTTAAACTCCTCGTGAGGACAATCATATAGGAAACGAAGTGTACGACCACGTGAGGTAGTATTATCAATTACCTCTGCGACCATTGTTCCTGATTCATCAAAGAAGAGTTTATTACCAATACGAATCTTACGTGCAGGCTCAACCAACACATCCCATAGGCGCATCTCTTGATTAAGTTCTCTAAGCAAGAACACCTCTATCTTTGCGTCTGTCTTCTCCTTAGTACCATACAAACGAGCAGGGAACACCTTTGTATCATTGAATATAAAGGCATCACCCTCTTCAAAGTAATCAAATACATCTTTGAAGCGGATATAATCATCCTCTGTAGGATCTCCATTCACTTCACCCTTAAACATATCAATCTTGCCAGACTTACGATGTACAACCATTAACCGGCTTTCATCTCGGCGAGTGATTGTAAAAGTCTGCGTACTACCATCAGAACGTGTCAATACACGTTTAGAAGAATGAGGATATAGGGCAACCTGCTCTTTAGGTAAATTGAATTTGAATTGTGAAAGCTTCATATTAATATTTGGGAGAGTTTTATTTATCTATTATTTGTTGTTGGAGCCATGTCTCAAACTTGTCATAATTAATACAATCTTCGACTTTTACGTCACCAACTCTTGTACGTCGCAATGATGTAAGATAAGCCCCGCTATTCATTGCTCGTCCTAGATCGCGTGCCAACGCACGAATGTAAGTACCCTTACCACATCCAACCCGAATCGTCAATTGCATCTTATCAGAATCAAAGTTCAAGACTTCTATTTCATCTATATGGATATTTTTAGCCTTCAATACAACCTCCTTGCCACTACGACGATAGTCAAAAGCACGTTTCCCATCCACCTTCACAGCACTATAGGTTGGAGGAATCTGTTCTATATCACCCACGAATTGTGGCAAAGTCTTATCTATCAACTCACGTGTGATATGCTCTACAGGAAATCTCTCGTTCACCTCATGCTCCATATCATAACTAGGAGTTGTAGCTCCCAATTGTAATGTAGCAACATATTCCTTCGTGTGCGCCTGCAATGTTTCTATTTGCTTTGTCATCTTTCCCGTAGCAAGAATCAGTACACCCGTTGCTAAGGGATCTAACGTTCCCGCATGACCAATCTTTACTTTTCCATCATTAGCTTGTGTACAGAGATAACGTACATGTGCCAACGCTTTGAAACTTGTTATGCCGTAGGGTTTATCAATCGGGATGATTACTCCTTCTTTGAAGTTCATAAGGATCGCTATATAATATAAGGTGGATTAATCAACCATATTCAATGATATGCCAGAGAGCAACATCACGATAATGATAATACCAATAATGATTCGATACCAGCCAAAGACTTTAAAGCCATACTTAGTAAGGAAGCTGACAAACCACTTCATGGCTAACAATGCGACTACAAAGGATACAACACAGCCAACAGCGAGCATTAGCAAATCATGAGTATTCACCCATGTGGCATCTTCTTTCAGTATATCTAGAAGATCTAGCAGTGTAGCACCAGCCATTGTTGGTACTGCCAAGAAGAAAGAGTATTCTGCTGCACGCTTACGTGTGAGTCCGTTTGCCATACCTCCAACAATCGTTGCCATAGAACGGCTCGTTCCTGGAATCACGGATAAACACTGCCACAAACCAATATTGAAGGCACGTTTTTCGTTCACCTTATTTTCTTCTCTACCTTTATTGAATACCTTGTCACAGAAAAGCATGAAGATTCCGCCAACAACCAACATAATTGCTACCGCCCAAATAGAATCAAGCAACCAGTCAAGTAAACCACTCTTCTTTGCAGCTAAACCTATCACTACAGCTGGCAAAACTCCAACAAAGAGCAACCAGTAGAATCTTAATGGATGAATAAAACGCAAAAACGGATTCTCTACATCAGCTGGAACAGGTGTACGGTCAATGTGGAAGAAGCGTTTCCAATACAGACACACAACAGAAAGGATTGCGCCAAACTGAATAATGAATGTGAAGGCATGTACAAAGGGACTACCTTGTGAAACGCCCAAGAGATGTTGAGTGATAATCATGTGACCTGTAGAAGAAACAGGAAGAAACTCTGTTAATCCTTCCACAATGGAGATAATGATAGTTTGTATAAGTGTCATTAAACCTCCTTATCACTAGTATCCTTCGGCTTATAGATGATTGCGCCGATGATAGAAATAAATCCGATGAAAGTCACTACTGGTGCCACCTTGATGTGACGTGCACTGAAAATACTTGGATCAAATGCAGTTTCTGTTGAACTACCACCACTCAATAGAATGAATCCAATGATAACAATAGCAAGTCCAATTGCCAACATTATAAAGTTGACCTTACCAAAGGCTAAATTTCTTTTATCCATATTTATTTGAGGAATTATGAGGAGTGAAAGGAGGTGATTATATCTTGTACAAGTCACCAGCCTTCATTCGCAGGAACTTATTTACCGACAACCATGAGCAGAATGTTGCAATTAACACGCCAAAAGCCACCATCACAACTGCTGTAATGAGTAAGGCTTCTAACGATAAAACCTTTGTAATATCAGGTTCATAATCATATAAGAAGCACATTCCAATACCCAAAGCAACAATTGCCATTAATGCTGAAACCAATCCTTCCAGCACCGCTCTACGAAGGAAGGGAGCACGAATAAAGCTCCAAGAAGCGCCAACCAGTTTCATTGTATGAATGGAGAAACGACGTGCGTAAATACTCAATCTGATTGTATTATTAATCAAAGAGAACGAAACAATCGTCAACAGAACTGCAATAACCAACAATACAAGACTAATCTTTGCCAAAGTGTTGTTCACACTCTCTACCAGGTTTTGAGGATAAGTAATATCACTCACACCCCGATAAGTGCGTAATTCCTGTGCTATCGTCTTAATAGAATCATTGTTCGCATAGTTCGCTTTCAATTGCAACTCTATCTCACCCGTAAATGGATTCTCACCAGCAAACTCCGCAGGATTAGCCCCCAATTCACGAGTTCCCTCTTTCAAAGCTTCTTCCTTACTGACAAAATTCAAACTATTGATATAATGTAACGAGCGCACACGCTGACAAAGGGCGGCACTCTCTTCCGTACTCATATCAGGTTGAAGAATCATCGTAATGGTCAGATTCTCCTTTACGTATGAACTAAGGTTACGACTGGTGAAGCCTGTCAGTACAACCATACCGATGAGCATCAGCACCATCGCCGTGCTAATACATAGCGTAATAACCTGCAAACTATGACGGTTGCGGGCTTTATTTCTTTTTTTTGCCATTTCTGAAAAGGGTATAATTCACCGAAATTGCTGCAAAGATACAGCAAAATAAAAGAACAGCAAAAGAAATTATAGTTTATTTAGACTTCTCCTTTTATTTATCTTTATGCCGCTTAACGATACCATTTATTTATCTTATCTTTGCATCCGCACCTCCTTTTCAAACATTAAAACAAAAAGTATAATGAGTACGATTATTTATCCTTCACCCATCTTTGGACCCGTACATAGCCGTCGTTTGGGCGTTTCTCTTGGTATTAACCTTATGCCAGCCGATGGTAAAATATGCACCTTCGATTGCATTTATTGCGAATGTGGATTTAACGAAGATCATCGAACAAAGACGCCCCACCCTGCCCGTGAACTTGTTGCTACGGCATTGGAAAACAAACTCAAAGAGATGATTAAGGATAACATCCATCCTGACGTACTAACTTTCGCTGGTAACGGAGAACCAACTTCGCATCCTCATTTCGCTGAGATTATTGATGACACCATCCGTCTACGTGATAAGTATTGCCCCAAAGCAAAGATTTCTGTCCTCAGTAATTCTACATTCATTCATCGTCCAAAGGTTCATGAAGCATTATCAAAGGTGGATAACAACATTTTGAAGCTAGACACGATTGACATGGAATATATAAACAAGGTGGATCGACCGACACAACCATCTTACGATGTGAATCGTATCATTGCAGACATCAAGGCTTTTAACGGACAGGCTATCATTCAAACAATGTTTCTAAAAGGAACGACTGACGAAGGGTTGGATGTTGACAACACTTCTGATTCTTTCGTTACTCCATGGCTCAAGGTTGTGAAAGAGATTGCTCCACGTGAGGTAATGATTTACACCATTGATCGTGAAACCCCTGACCAGCACCTTCTCAAGGCTTCTCCCGAAGAACTAAATACCATTCGTGACAAAGTAATTGCCATGGGCATTCCTTGCACAGCATCCTACTAAACGAGACATTGTTACATCTTAAAAGACAGGGCAAACAAGAATCAGAATAATAAAGACAAAGTAACATAAAAACATAAGGCTCTAGTAACAAACTTTATCACAGAACTCTCCGATTTTACAGAATCCAGAGCCCCCTATCTCGTAAACCTATAACTAAAGCCTTATGTTTTTTGTTACTACGCCTTTAAAACTATGCCATTACAAAGTATGTCCTTGTGTCATTCCGTCTAAAACCTATGTCATTAAATAATATGTTCCCATGTCATTCCGCCTAAAACCTATGTCATTAAATAATATGTTCTTCTGTCATTTTGTCTCTAAATCCCATGTTCTTCTGTCTCATACAAAAGCCCCACCCCGTTAGCTTGGGGTGAGGCTGTGTACCACGGAAGCGAGAGAACCAAATTAATACACTAGTTTTGAAAGACATTAATTTCACAATTAATATAATCGAGTTGTCTTATTACAGAACGATTGATACCCTGAATCAATCTAAAAAAATGCCCCCGTGGTATAGGAAGCCTCACCTACCCTGCCTGTGGTCCACTTTCTTCCTCTTTCTTTTCCTCCTTTTTATTATCTATCTCTTCATCTTTCTTCCTCAACGATTCGTAGGAGTTTGCAGCCAACTCTCGCTTTAATTCCGTTCCCGGCGTGAAGACCACACGAGGCTTAATCGTCTCAGTCTTAAAAGCTTTTTCTGTTTCCGCTCCTTTGCTCGACAACGTGACACGCATCGAACCGAAATTACCTAACTGAATACTGAAACCATCACGGAGGTAATGTGGCAGACAATCGATAAAGTTATACAACACGTTCGATACATCACCACGTGTCAAGGACGAACGCCCAGCAATATCACGCGCAATGTCATCCAGCGACTTATGCCCAACATTTACCGGATTAGCATAATACTTCACTTCCTCCCGCTTCTGCGGATTCTTCTTTTGAACTAATCTAAATCTCATAATTCTTAGGTTTTTAAATTATTAAATAACTTTTGTTTATCATAGTGTAGGACAGCACGCTTCCGCAGCTTTCTTCTTGCATCTTCATGCTGCCCCATTCTATTTTCTTAATTAATTTTCCTCCTCTCACCGCTTCATTTTCTCGCCCTTTCAGCATCCCCGTCCTGCCAGATGCGTATTACCTTGCTGCTGAATACGTATCTACGTTCTGATAGATGCGGTGAGCGTTGCTGTTAGATACGTATCTAGCAACTGCGCAATGCGTATCTAGCAGTTCGTAGATACGCATTCGCCAGCACCTAGATACGGTGAGCGCAGCAACGGAATACGCATTCAACAGAAGCCCTACCCGTTAGGCACTCCCGCCCCTTCGGGAGTGCTGAGGAGGAGTCCTTTTTTCATCGACCGACTTGCGGCGGTGTCTTTGTTGTCGCCTTTTAGAGGGCGACAACCGCTTAGACTACTCAAACGACGGATCAACCCTGTCCCCGTCGGTGCGGAGGCCGTTGACACTCACGCCGATACCACCACTGCCGAAGCCCAGGTCGTACGAGCCGAAGATGTTCGATGGGTCAGCACTTGACGTCCAATAGCGGCCAAAGTAGCCAACATTGTTCAGTATACCAGCGTCGTAGTTGCCCAAGGCGGGCAAGTAGAAATAATTACCTGCGTTAGCTGGGGAAGGAAGAGTCTGAGATACAGACCAGCTATTTCCACCGACATTTATTCGCCAATCGGTTCCATCTACGGCGGTGTAAGGATTGTATCCGCTTATGTTTGCCTTCTTCTTAAACCACATGCCGCCTTTATATAAGTGACCCATTGTTGTCCATAATTCGTCTGCGTCCCAACGTGGATCACCCTTTGCAGCGTACCATGTCATCTCGTTTACGTTAGGAAGGTCTTTACATGGAGTGTGGGTTGCTTTATTATCTGCACCGTAAGTAAACGCTTCGTTGTAGTAACGAGGGTCACTATTATTTTGGGCGTAGTTGACGTTTCTGGTAAGGTTCAACACTGGCTGCCATGGATTTGCTGTATTCCATTCGTGACCTGCCCAATAATTCTGCTGAGCATCCCACATGTAGTATTTGTCGCCGTCGTAATTGCGTACGTTAAGGTTAGCAGTCATATCGTAGTAGGTGTTCTTGTCATAATTGAATGAAGGTAAGACTTTCGTGATAGTTCCTTCTACATTTGTGTCGTAGTCCTTCACCCAATAACGAACCTTAAGCGTATGTGCACCTGGTTTGATAAGCATGTAGACCTTATCAGCTGTAGAGATAGAGGTAGCATTGGTGAAAGAGAAACCTTTCTCGTTTGTGCTGCCTGCAACTGGGTCTTTTGTTGTTAAGACAATTTGTTTGCTACCTGCTGAACCATTCAAGTTTCCTGTGCTAGAATTAATAGTGTAGGTTTCCGCAATATCGTCGTCGGAATTTACTTCGATTTTTGTTAAGTAGCAGTTCTTCAATACAGCATTGCTTGTGTAAGGTTGGAAAACGAGATAAGTTGCTTGATGCTCTAATTGGAAACTAAAGACGCTGCCACCTAAAGTACCTGTTGCCGTGGCTGTACCGTAGTCACCTGAATTGCCAAGGTGATCGGTTGTGTTTGGTGTTGTT